>NZ_JBXWRL010000013.1:0-103004 GCF_059612885.1 Ruegeria sp. YKSD179
CCGCAGGAGAATTTAGCGCTCACTTTGTAAGGATCAGTTTGCCCGCGCGCGTTATGCGCAAGGTATAAAGCTGTTCGCCTAACTCGATATGGGCCAATTTGCCGCCATTGGTCAATTCTTCGGCTTTGTGGGCTGGCAGCATTGAGACAGCGTAACTTTTTGAAGGGTTTGGGTTTTGCGCGTTCATGGGTGACATCTCCGGATGCATGGTTGGCGAAACGCCGAGTCCAATCTTTTCCCGATCTGGCTAACCCTGAACTGGGCTGGCTAATTGCTTATGATTTATTTCTGATAAAAACAGTAAGATATGTCAAGAGCCCGATTTGTTAAATGTGAATTGCATGGTTGCAACCAGCTTGGTCAGCAAATAGTCAATTTGAGGCTGGTTGTTACAAGGGGGTTTTCTATGTCCGCGCGGGTGGTTTTCGATCTTGATGGAACGCTGGTCGACAGCGTTGCTGACCTAACCGCCGCAGTGAATCAAATGTTGACCGACGAAGGTGTTGATCCCTTGCCGCTGGCAACGGTAAAGCGGTTTGTAGGAAATGGACTACCTAAACTGGTCGAGCGCGCTATGGTCCACCGGGGTTTACCCAGTCAAAAACATCCCGAACTCATCCGAGCTACGTTAACCCATTACAATGCGGCACCAACTCAAAGAACAACAGTTTATCCCGGTGTTACAAAAGCCCTAAGCAGATTGGGCAATATGGGCTGTGCCTTGGGTGTCTGCACCAACAAACCCGAAGCGCCGGCGCGTCACATACTTGAAGCGTTGGAACTGTTACCGCATTTTGACTCGGTGGTTGGCGGAGATACAGTGAACAAGTGCAAACCTGATCCGGAACATCTAAACGCCTGCTTCAAAGCGATGCCAAATATTGGCCCGAGTATCTTTGTGGGCGATAGTGAAGTGGACGCCGAAACCGCAAAACGGGCCGATGTGCCCTTTCTTCTTTTCACACAAGGATACCGTAAGTCCTCAATTGCGGAGCTACCACATCTGTTGGCCTTTGATCATTATGCGGACATGCCGGATTTGTTGTCACAGATCATAAAAGATGGGAAATTTAACCCGTAACTTCAATGTATAAGAGGGGCCGGCCAAGGGGGTTTAGAACCAGCCCCTCATCGGGGAAATCCAGTGAAAGTGGTTAAGCCCACCGGGATTCTTCGATATCTAAGTCATTACTACACCAAAGCGATTTTCGAAATTAGGGAATTCCCGTCGAGGTAGTTATTTGTTTGAACCCAGATATAAGGAAGTGCGGTCGAACGAACGTTATGAATCGACACATCCGGCTATTTTCCGAAAGTGCCCGTTTCACCGCGAGAGCAGTGCGAAAGTGATATTTCAATTATGTTGGTTGCAGGTTCCAACCTGATCCAACAATTGACCAAACCCCTGAATCGGCTCAAAGATTTCCAACATTTGCATCGCTTGAAACACCATCGCCTGGTTCGAACAGATCACCGGTTTTCCCAACTCTTGTTCAAGTTGGGATAGCACTTCGACGCTCCGCATGTCAGTGCACGACAAAACAACTGCATCGGCTTCGGGGTGATCAGCCCGTAGCCCTAACTCAAGTACGCGGCTTGTTCCAAGGGCGCCCTGCCCTTCATTGTCCAAGGTCTCGTCAACCTCGGAACGAGCGATGGTCCGGATTCCTGCATCGTCAAGGAAATTCACGGCCATATCATTGATTGCCTTTACATACGGCGATGCGAACCCGATACGCCGCGTACCTAGCGTTTTCAGGGCATTCACCAGTGCGCCAGCAGCTGTCACCGTTTTAGCCCCGCTGCTGGATCTGATCCGCTCCGCCAAGGCGCTGTCGAATTGCAACCCATGGGTCAAAGTCGCAGAGGTACAACCATAAATAACAACATCCGGTTTGACCCCCATCAAAAGCCGTAGTGGTTCATCCAGGTCAGCGGCTCCCAACCCGTGCATTTGTATTTCATCCGGGATTTTATCCTCGTCGTAGCCGCCCATCCGACCAAAGTGTAGCGATACTCCCTCAGGGCACATCATCGCCATGTCCGGTTCAAGATTGGAGTTTGTAAACGGAACTAAAACGCCAAAACGCGCGCGGCCTCGTGAGCTTTTCATCGGGCGTGTTCCTTTTTGCATTGAGCAAGAATGGAAATGGCCGCTTCGTTGTCCTGTTTGGCCCCAATGGTCATTCGCAACGCATGGGGCAATCCGACGCCGCCTTGTGGCCTGACAAGGATGCCATTGCGTCTCAACGCAGCTTCCGCATTTTGCGCAGATTCCGGATCGCCCATATCGATAAGGACAAAGTTTGTGAAACTCGGAAACAAGTCGAATCCAGCGTCCTTGAGTTTCGTGGTCGCCTCTTCGCGAAGTTGCGTTGTAATCTCGCAGGTTTCACGCATGTACTTTTCGTCTTGGACGGCTGCTATCGCCGCGGCCTGCGAGACGGCGCTTACATTGTTCGGATTCATGACCTTTCGCATTTCGGCTGCGACGGCAGGCGGAAACAGCCCCCACCCGACACGAAAACCGGCCATTCCATAAGCTTTAGAAAATGTACGTAAAATAACCGTATTTTCAGAATTCACCATATCGAAACATGATTCTCTCAGGTGATCGGCAAACTCGCCATAGGCTTCATCGACAACCAACAAAATGTCTGGGCGCAGGCCAGCGCGTAATCGTTCCAACTCCCCACGGGATATCCGGGTTCCCGTTGGATTACCCGGATTCGCGACAAAAACGATACCTGTGTCTGCTACGACCGAGTCAAGAATAGCTTGGACGTTTACCGTCAAGAACGACTCTCTCGCGATGTCAAAACGGGCATTTGCCATTTGCGTTGCAGATCGAAAGAATGGGTAAGCATATTCAGGCGCCAATATAGAACGGTCGGGTCCTGCAAACACGCGCGCGATGCAACCGATCAGGTCCAAGGACCCGTTGCCGCACAAAATATACTCTGCGTTGAGTTCATGATGCTGCGCCAATGCAAGCCGCAACTCCGTCCAATCAGGATCCGGGTAAAGCATTGACCTTGTAAAAACCGACGATGCTGCTTTGACCACTTTTGGGCTTGGTGGGCGCAGGCTTTCGTTCTGAGAAAGCGAGATCAACGTATGATCATCCCCAGCAGGGACTTTTACCAGAGTATATGGCGCCATGCGCGCGACGTGGGGCATAGGTTGGGTCATAGCGTATCACCATAGCTGGATTTGGCCGCATCTGCGCTGACAAGCCCAGCTTCGATATCCCAACCCAACGCGTTACGACACCTGTCTTGCGGCGCCCCATAACCCCCGCCCCCGGGAGTTTCGAAAACCAACGTTTCACCCGCCTTAACCCGCAATTCTCCTTTGCCTGGCAATTCTTCACCACTACGGCCTATCCGAACACGTCCTGCGGCACCATCCTGACCGCCATACCGCCCTTTAGCCGGGTTCAGAATGCGCTCTACCGACAAAAACACCAGAAAGTCCTGATCAGACGACGCGCTAATTTCTATGTGTTGCCCCAAACCGCCACGAAAGCGGCCTGCGCCACCGGAATCCGGCCGAAATTCACGACGATGAAATAACACTGGCGCTACCGCCTCGGTGGTTTCTATCTGGCTTCCCCAGACACCACTGGGAAATGCCGTCGCGGACAGTCCATCCAGTGTGGGTCTTGCCCCAGTACCGCCGTTAAAAACAAGCTCAAGCGCAAACTGCTTATCACCAAGGTCCTGGGCCTCGGGGACATTGCGCAACGGCAGATCATACATGCAGGACGCCCCCTCGGCAGGGACAAGTTCAGGCAACGCCTGTGACAAACATCCAAAAACAAGATCGGGCGTCATCTGACCCAGCGTATGCCGCATAGCAACAGGAGCAGGAGGCTGGGCATTCAGAATACAGCCCTTCGGGCCGGTCACTTGAAAGGGCGCAAGCGAACCTGCGTTGTTCGGGATATCCGGCCCGATGATGCAACGAAGCGCGAACACAGAATAAGCTGCAGCATAATTCAAAGGCACGTTGATACCCTTGTCTGAACACCCTGACGTACCGGAAAAATCAAGCAACAGGTGGTCCTTTGCAATCGTCAGAGAGGCATGCAATTCGATCTCGGCACCGTAACCGTCTACTTTGAGCACGTGTCTCCACGTGCCGCTTGGCAACTCCGAGATGGCTTCGATGGTACCACGGCGCGAAGTTTCGATGACGTAGTCAGACAACTCGTACAGATCCTTCAAACCAAACTCGACCATCATCTGGTGCAGCCGGGCTGCGCCAGCCTCGCAACAAGCTATCAGCGCGTATATATCTCCTTCGTTGGCAATCGGCTCGCGTGAGTTCGCCTTGACGATCTCAAGCAACAGGTTGTTTACCTTGCCCTCATCCACCAATTTGCACGGCGGAATCAGCAGACCTTCGTCATAAATGTCCGAACCTTCCGGCCCCATGCCTAAACCACCCAGATCCACCAGATGCGATGTGCAAGAAGTAAAACCCACAACCTTGTCATCGAAAAATACAGGCATCATGAGCAAGAAATCGTTCAGATGTCCCGACGCGATCCATGGATCGTTCGTCATGTAAATATCGCCGGGTTTCATATCCTGAATCGGGAACCGGGTTCGCAATGTTTTGACCGCTTCGGCCATCGTGTTTATATGCCCTGGCGTCCCGGTCACGGCCTGCGCAACCATTCGCCCGTGAAAGTCAAATATTCCGGCCGAAATATCACCACACTCTCGTACAATAGGGCTGAAGGCGGCACGGACCAACGCCTGTCCTTGTTCTTCCACAACGGCCAGCAACCGGTTCCACATCACCTGCAATCGCGTCTGCGAAGTTCTCATGTGCGTATCTCCTGGATTCCCGTTAGCCAAATGTTTCCGACTGTATCTATCTGCGCCGTAAAATCCGCGCTAACAAAGGTGGTGGTTTGTGGTTCGACAATCAGCGCGGGACCCGAGACAATGTCGTCTGGCTTGAGTGCTGATCGTTCGAAAACACCGGCTTTGCACCAAACCCCGGAAATGTCGCAAAGGATATCGCGCGTTTCCCAAGCGTCGACAGGTTGACCTTCGATCATGTTGGTATGTTTTAAAGGCGCTGGAACCGGAGCGGAAACGGTAAGCCCCCAGTTTAACACCTCTATCGTCATACCCGGTACGATGCGCTTGAATTGCCCAATATATTCTGACTCAAAGTCGCTACGCAGATTTTCTAGGTCGTCAAAGGTCAGCGTCCTGTTTGGCAACTCGACCTCAATTTCGTGACCCTGACCGTGATACCGCATAAACGCCACCCGCCGGGTTCGCAAAGTTGCGTCCGGCGCGCCCGCGCGCACGACCTCTTCTGCTTCGTCATAAAGGTCCGCGAAGAAACTGTTCAGCTTAAATAAATCAAGCGAATCTATAGTTGTGTAAAAAGATCTGACGATTTCAAAGGAAACTGGCGCAAACAAAAATCCCACTGCAGACCCAACCCCGGGGTCACGCGGTATCAAAATGCGCCTAACCTGCGATCGCCTTGCGACACGGGTCGCGTGCAACGGTCCGTTGCCACCAAACGCAATCATCAAACGAGCGCTCAGATCCTTGCCTGACTCTACTGCATGCATACGCCCAGCGCTTGCCATGTTCTCGTCTACAATCTCGCTGATCGCAAAAGCTGCGTCATCTGTTTCCATTGACAGCCTCGAACCTATATGGGCCGACACAGAGCGATCTGAGGCAGCGCGATCAACTTGCAGCCGTCCCTCAGCGAAACGATCCGGATCAATATAACCTTGAGATATATCTGCGTCGGTCACAGTTGGGTTAATGCCCCCTTTGCCAAAACCGGCCGGGCCCGGATCGGAGCCTGCGCTTTGCGGGCCGACGCAAAGCCGGTTCAGCCTGTCCAAACTGGCAATTGACCCACCACCTGCACCGATTTCTATCATTTCGATTGCAGGAATTCGGACTGGCATCCCTGAACCCTTGATAAATCGTTCGGCGCGCGATATTTCGAATTTCCTCGCTGTTTGGGGGCGGAAATCATCAATTAGACAAAGCTTGGCGGTTGTGCCCCCCATATCGAAGGACAGGACTTTTCTCGCGTCGACTTCTTCGGCAATTTGTGATGCAAGGATGGCCCCGCCCGCTGGCCCGGATTCAACCAAACGAATTGGCAGACGAGCCGCCGTTTCGACTGTTGTCATCCCTCCACCCGCAGTCATCATCAAAATTGGGCATTTCAAACCCTCAGCGGCAAAGCGTGCCTTAAAGTCAGCCAAATACTTGCCCATCAACGGCTGAATGTAGGCATTCGCAACAGTCGTGCAGAGCCGTTCGAATTCACGTGCCTCTGGGCTTACTTCATGACTTAGTGAAACCACAAGGTCCGGCACGTTTTCAGTCAACAGCGCGCGCAATCGCAACTCTTGCGCAGGGTTTGCGTAAGAGTGCATGAGGCAAATGGCTACAGCCTTGCAATTCAATCTTTGCAGATCAGCGACCAGCCTTAACACTGCACCTTCGTCAAGTTGCGTCAGTTCCTTTCCATGGGCATCCACGCGTCCTCCGATTGTCAGTGCCCGAGTACGCGGCACAAGCAAATCTGGTTTGACCAAATTGATTGCGTATTGAGAGTAACGTCGCTCGTATCCAATCTCGAGGATGTCCCTGAAGCCCTCGGTCGTAACTGTGGCTACCCTTGCCCCGCGTCGTTCAATTAGCGCGTTGGTTGCCAGCGTCGTGCCGTGGATCATACCGTTGATCTGGCTCCAATCACGACCTGCCTCTTTCAGAACCGAACGCGCACCTTCAATGGCACCCACGGCTGGCTGATCAGGTGTCGTCGGAGTTTTGGTTGTCGCCAAAATCTGCGAGGGTCCTTGAATTAGAACGGTGTCGGTGAACGTTCCACCGATATCGATTGCCAAACGCAATCCGGAATCATTGCTCATTAGAAAGACTGCTAGCTAAAACTGAAAAGCGGCTCAAAGACCGATTGCCCAACGGGTGTCTAAGCCGCCAGGTTAAGTAACAAGGTCGGATCCGGTATCCCGGCGCATCATTGGATGTTGAATAAAGATCATAACGGCCATGATCCTGTTACTTTTTCCGTAACAAGCATTGCACGAGATATGGTTGGATCGTCAACAAAATCCTTCACGCCACGGCGCAATCCGCGATTCGCGTGGAAAATCCGATGCTCCATCAACTTCTAACCCGCTGGACAGCACATGCAGGCAGAATTACCGTAATACAATCAGTCCAACAGGAGGTTTGCGCCCATGTCCAAGATGCTTTCGCTTACCGCGGCTTCGTTCGCATTGTTTTCCACGACCGCATTTGCAGACGGTCATTGCGCGGCGGGTAAAACGCTTACCGACGGCAAATTCACCATAGCAACAGGAAACCCCGCCTACTTCCCCTGGGTTCTGGACGATGCGCCCGAAAGTGGCGAAGGGTTCGAGGCAGCTGTAGCTTATGCCGTAGCCGAAGAAATGGGGTTTGCTGCGGAGGATGTCGTTTGGGTCAGGTCTTCTTTCGACGAGGCAATTCAACCGGGCGCTAAAGAGTTTGATGTGAACATGCAACAATACTCAATCACGCCGGAACGGGATCAAGTCGTCGATTTTTCATCTCCTTATTACACGGCGCCAATGGCCGTGCTGGTTGGTTCCAATGCGACGGACACGGAACCCACGCTGGAGGCCCTGAAAGGATTGCAATGGGGGGCAGTCGGTTCGACGACGGCGGTGCCAAAACTGGCCGCAGTCATCGAACCAGACAATGAGCCGCTGCTTTACGGCGATAACGCTGACGTCAATGCGGCCATGACGGCCAATCAGATAGACGCGGCACTGTTTGACTTGCCGACTGCGTTGTTTCTCAGCGCCGTCATGATCGAAGGCTCCAAAGTCATCGGTCAGTTCCCTGCTGACGAAGGCGACAACCCTGATCATTTCGGGATGCTGATGGAGGAAGGTAATCCGCTGAAGGCCTGTGTTGACGAAGCTATCGCCGCCATCGCCTCAAACGGAAAATTGGCAGAGATCGAGGCAAAATGGCTGCAGGACACCACTGGTGTTCCCCTAATCAAATAAGATGGCAAGATCAAAGGCGGCGGGGATAACTCGCCGTGAACTCTACGAAGCGCAGCAACGACGGCGTTCTATTTTGGTTGCTGCGACAAGCACCATAATCGTCGTCGTTGCCTTAGTCGTTCTGGTTCCGATGGCACCAGGATGGGGAAAGGTACAGCAGAGCTTTTTTAACGGCGAAGTGCTGGCAAAAACTTTTCCCAAACTGCTGGAAGCGTTTCGTATTAATGTAATGATCTTTGCGTGGTCGGCTCCTGCGATTGCTGTACTTGGTTTGTTGATAGCTTTAGCCCGCGACGCGAAATCCCCCGCACTTTTTCCTTTGCGTATATTTGGCGCTGCATTTACGGACATCTTCCGCGGTGTGCCAGTCATTTTGACTGTATATCTCATCGGCTTCGGCATACCGGGCCTTGGCCTGCCAAGGCCGTGGAATTC
Organism: Ruegeria sp. YKSD179; assembly: GCF_059612885.1. Lineage (NCBI taxonomy): Bacteria > Pseudomonadati > Pseudomonadota > Alphaproteobacteria > Rhodobacterales > Roseobacteraceae > Ruegeria > Ruegeria sp. YKSD179. Next base: position 8,516 of record NZ_JBXWRL010000013.1, read on the forward strand.
ACCTTACATCTGGGGTTCGTTGGCTCTGATACTCACTTATTCAGCCTACGTGGCAGAGATTTTCAGATCCGGCATTGACAGCGTTCACCACAGTCAGCGCGCAGCTGCTCTGTCGCTGGGCCTTTCCGAGAGGCAGGTTATGCGGGATGTGGTTCTACCGCAGGCCATCCGCAATGTCGTTCCTTCGCAAATGAACATGCTTATCGCATTGCAAAAAGACGTGTCATTGCTTAGTTTCATTGGCCCCGTGGAAATTTTCCGTCAGGCCGGCGTGTTCAAGTCTTTGCTCGCAAACTTCACTCCTTATGTAGGTGCCGCCATCATTTTCCTAATCGTAACGATCCCCGCTACGCGTTACGCCGATCATTTAATGGCACGCCAGATGCGAGAGAGACGCTGATGGCAAAACTTGAGCTACGGGGCGTCGTGAAACGGTTTGGCGACGATACAGTTTGCGATGGGATTGATCTGGATGTGGAAGAGGGACAAATGGTTTGTCTCATCGGTGCATCCGGGGCTGGAAAGTCCACGCTTCTGCGCTGTATAAACCTGTTGGAACCTATCGAAGACGGCGCCATTTTCCTGGATGGCAAAGACATTTCCGTTCCAGGGCTTGACCCTCAGTCGGTACGAGCAAGGATCGGAATTGTTTTTCAGAGTTTCAATCTGTTCCCTCACATGACGGCGATTGAAAATGTTATGCTCGCGCCGCGTCGGGTGCATGGAAAATCACGCGCTGAATTGTTACCCGAAGCCGAGGCGCTTTTTGCCAGATTTGGCCTTGCCGACCGGATGCATAACTACCCGGATCAATTGTCAGGTGGACAACAACAAAGAGTGGCCATTGTTCGGGCCCTGGCCATGCAACCTGAAGTGATGTTGTTTGACGAAATCACCTCGGCCTTGGATCCGCAACTGGTTGGTGAAGTTCTTGACGTGTTGCTAATGCTGAAAAAGCAGGGAATGACAATGGTGATGGCCACCCATGAAATGGGATTTGCCCGCGAAGCGGCGGACAAAGTGTGTTTCTTGCAAAACGGGCGTATTGTTGAAGAGGGCCCGCCAGAAGTGCTATTTGAAGCGCCTCAACAGGAAGCTACCCGCACTTTTCTTGCCCGTGCATTGAAGTGACTACCATTGGCTGAGCCGCTTTAATCTTGCTACTGGGCCGGGGAAAAGCTCTCCGTAAAATCCAGAACAGATATCTTGTGTTCAAACCGCTGTTCAATCGCCGTTCATTTATTCTGTTTTATATGCGGGCAGTTTGGACAACGCTGATTTTAGAGCGTCACCCCACCCGTCCGAAATGGTTCGGAAATATGCGTCATCTGCCTCGAACCTAGTTCGCTTGCCAGCAGCAAAACTGTCTTCGTCGTAGAAGGACAGATCAAGCGGTGCGCCAACGGACAAGTTGGCTTTGATGGTTGAATCAAAACTAACCAGTAATAACTTTACGGTTTCGGCAAAGCTCATTTCCGGATCGAAAGCCCGGACCAAAATCGGTCGACCGTACTTGGTCTCCCCGATTTGGAAAAACGGAGTATCTTCACTTGCTTCTATAAAGTTTCCTTCGGGATAGATCAGAAACAACCGCGATGGTCCGCCTTTGATCTGACCGCCCAAAATCATGGTGGCGTGGAACGCGCTATCGGCCTGCTGGCCCGCGCAGCCGTGCTGTTCAATAACGTCTTTGAGTGTGTCTGCAACCAACTTAGCGACCTGAAACATTGTTTCCGCCTCAAGAATTGACGGCGAACGATCAGCAGGCGCCTTTGTCCTTTCTTCCAGTAGACTTACAGTTGCCTGCGTTGTGGCCAGATTGCCGGCCGTCAACAAAGTAATGAATCGCTCGCCCTCGATCGTCCAGTTGAACATCTTGTTAAAGGTGGAAATGTTATCGACACCAGCATTGGTGCGCGTGTCAGACATGAAAACCAACCCGCGGTTCAGCCGCATCCCCACAGCATAGGTCATTCTTTGTCTCCGTTACTGCTGTGCGACTTGCAGCTGTACCGTCAACTGCTCACCCGCTGCCCCAATTCTACTTCCTATTATCGGTGCAGCCTGTGAGTAGTCTAGCCCCGTTGCAACACGAACATATCTGTTGTCGGGAGATATCCCGTTGGAGACGTCAAATCCAACCCAACCTAGTCCTTCAATATGCACTTCCGCCCAAGCATGGGTCGCATCTTGTAGCTCGGTTTCATTCATCATCAGATAGCCTGACACGTAGCGCGCAGGCAAACCGAGTTGGCGTGCCCCGCTAACAAAAATATGCGCGTGGTCCTGACAAACTCCGCTGCCCTCTTCGATTGCGTCCTCAGCGCTCCAGTCCGGATGTGAACTTCCGACCTTGTATTCAACACGATCCCTGATGGCATCTGACAGTGCATGAAGCTGCTGGACAAGTTCGCCATGCGGTAGCGATCTGACCATTTCAGCGACACCTTTGCCCGGTTTTGTCTGGCGTGTGCTGCGTTTGAAAAGCCAAAGCGGTGTTGACCCTTCGTGAGGCCCAAGAATACCGTGCGTATCTTCAACCTCGACTACACCTTCCGAAATCAAAGACACACTCTTTGTGTTTGGTTCAAAACAAACCAGCTCGACAGTATTTCGATGATAGTCCTCGAAAGTCAGTTCCTTGCGCCCGCCCTTGACGCGGGTATCCCAACTTTGGATAGTTTGATTGCGGAAAGACTTAGGGGTTTTTCTAAGTTGCTGCAGACCAAACGGAACTGGCGCATCAAAGTCATATCTGGTTTCGTGTTTGATATGCAGTTTCATGCTCTACTCATAAAAGCGATAGTCGATTTCAACTTGGCGACTTAACATCGAAAGGTCGTTCAAAAATTCTTGTATGAACTCATGAAGCCCGAACTCAAAAATTTCGGAGATATCCTTGTCCATATACTTTTGGAAAAGCGCATCGGAGCCTTCGCAGGACGGACCAGAAAATCCGTAGTCCTTTTTTAGATAAAAAAGGTTTTCCTGAATTTTGCGGCAACAGAAATGAAGACTGCGTGGCATTCGCTGATCGAGGATCAGAAAAGCGGCTATGTCCGAAGGCGTCGTCTTTTGGCCATGCGTCATCCGGTATCCACCCCCTGCACCGACTGATCGCAGGATGCTTTCCCACTGGATGTTATCCAAAGAGGATCCGACTGAAAATGCTGTGGGCAAAAGGACATAATACTTGACGTCCAGGATGCGCCCTGTGTTGTCGGCGCGTTCCACGAACGTACCCAACCTTGTAAAGTCAAAGATGTCATTGCGCAGCATTGTACCAAGATTCGCTCCTCGGACCAAAGCTGCCTGATGACGAACCAGTTCCAAGACACCGGGCAAATCCCGCTCGTTTACACGGCGTTTCATGACCGCGTCGATCTTCATCCAAGTGGCATTGACCGCGCTCCAAACGTCGTGCGTTAAGGCAGTTCGCACAAGGCGCGCGTTGTCCCTTGCCTGTTTGATGACGGACCGAACCGACGAAGGGTTTTCAGCGTCCCGCAAAACCCAATCAACAGCATTGTCTTTGGTTACCTCGTCATACTTTGAATGATAGCTGTCCAGAACACCCGCGGTTTTCAGAACCGACGCCCACTCTTCGATCGAGTTTTGGGCTCGGGTCAAAGCCATACGTTGCCCGGTTTCAAGTAATCTGGCGGTGTTTTCAGCTCTTTCCAGATAGCGGGACATCCAGAACAACCCGCCTGCGGTTTTTCCCAGCATGGCTTAGTCCTCCAGAACCCAGGTATCTTTGGTGCCGCCACCCTGGGAGGAGTTCACGACCAAAGAACCTTTCTTCAGAGCCACCCTCGTCAACCCACCAGGTGTAATTTTGATGCCTTCGGGTGAAACAAGAACAAACGGGCGTAGATCAACATGTCTGGGTGCCAAACCTGATCTGGCAAAGATTGGGACGGTCGACAACGACAACGTTGGCTGTGCTATGTAGTTGGACGGCCGCGCCCTGAGCTTGTCGCGGAAAGTCGCAATCTCTTTCTTGCTGGCAGTGGGGCCAATCAACATACCATAACCACCAGAACCATGTACTTCCTTGACCACCAGATCTGACAAATTGTCCAAGACATAAGCAAGCGAGTCAGGTTCGCTGCATCTCCACGTTGGAACGTTCTTCAAAACTGGCTTTTCGCCTGTATAAAACTCCACGATTTCAGGCATGTAGGAATAGATCGCCTTATCATCAGAAATTCCGGTTCCCGGCGCATTTGCTATTGTTATTCCCCCAGCGCGATAAACGTCCAAAATACCAGGTACACCCAGAGCACTTTCTGGGTTAAAATTCAAAGGATCAAGAAACTCATCATCTACCCGACGATACAGAACATCTATTGGACGATACCCTCGCGTGGTGCGCATGCAAACGCGCCCTTTAACGACGCGCAGGTCGTGCCCCTCAACCAATTCCACTGCCATCTGGTCTGCAAGAAACGCATGCTCGAAATATGCAGAATTGTAGATACCCGGTGTAAGAACTGCTACAGTCGGCTCCCCTTCGGCGCAATCTGGTGCGCAAGCCGCAAGGGACCGTCGCAAGTTTAGCGGATAATCTGAGACGTTCCGGACATTCGTCGCGCTGAACAACTCGGGGAACATCTTGAGCATCGTTTCCCGGTTTTCGAGCATGTAACTTACGCCAGACGGGGTTCTGGCATTGTCCTCCAATACGAAAAATTCGTCGGGTCCCGTGCGGACCAGATCAATCCCTACAATATGCGTGTATATTTGCCCGGGCGGTGAAACACCCAGCATTTGCGGCAGAAATGCCTCGTTTTCAGCTATCATTGCAGCGGGAACTCGCCCTGCCCGAACAATTTCCTGACGATGGTAGATATCATAAAGAAACGCATTGATGGCTCGAACACGCTGTTCAATACCACGTTCCAACCGCTGCCATTCGCGACCGGAAATTACCCTGGGAACGATATCGAAAGGAATTAAACGCTCTTCAGCTTCTGACTTGCCGTATACGTTAAACGTAATGCCCGTCAGTCTGAAAACCTCTTCCGCTTCGCGTTGTTTTGCCCGCAACCGCGAAACATCTTCGGCATCAAACCAACGGCCTATCTCTTCATATGGTCCGCGGAGTGATCCGTCACTGTTGTACATCTCATCAAAATATTCACTCATTCGAGAAGTTTGACGAACACAACGCAGTTTTCAAGTAAAACGGACTGAAAAACAGAATTGCTTTCTCAGTTGCGTCTATTTTTGAGGCTGTCGGCCAAGGCGTAAAGCGAAGAAAAATCGAGCTGAACTGCAACGCTGTGTATAGTCCTAAAAAACGGCTGGAGGATACGAATGAACTATTGGAAATTACTGGTTCAAATAGTTTGTGCGCTTGCTCTTGTCGCATGTGCCCCAAAAGTTCGCACTTACGAAAAGACAGTGACAAGCTCTGTTCCCACAAATTCGAACAGCGCTTTAAGTCAAGCCGCCAACAGACTTGGGGACCCAAAGGACGGGCGATCCGGAGTAAAGCTGATTAATGATGGAGAACAAGCACTGGTCTCAAGACTTTTGTTGGCCGCCGCTGCAGAACGATCGATCGATGCGCAATACTACCTTTTGCACAATGACCCAACGGGGCACCTTTTTGCGGCCAGCCTTTTGCAGGCGGCTGACCGTGGTGTTCGCATTCGGCTGTTGCTGGATGATATGGATACCTCCAGCTATGACGCTATGACAGCTGCTCTGGACTATCACAAGAATATCGAGATCAGGCTGTTCAACCCCTTTTGGCGGGATCAGAGCCTTCTTGTCGCCGGGCTGACGGACTTCAAACGCATAAACCGCAGGATGCACAACAAGTCGATGACTGCCGACAATGTATTCACCATCGTGGGTGGGCGAAACATAGGTGCCGAGTATTTCCTGGCCCAGGAAGAAATGAACTATGCTGATCTCGATGTATTGGCAGCCGGGCCCGTGGTTGAAGAGGTCTCTAAAAGTTTTGACGCCTATTGGAATAGCGAGTTCGCCGTACCCGCGCGTGTGGTTGTTGGAGAGCCTGAAACATTTGGTCTTAGCGAAGCCCGTGAAAGGCTCCATGCCCTTGTAGAAGAGGCAAAGCAAACCCAATACGGAGAAGCTCTGAGAAAATCCGCAAGGGAAAACTTCGCAGATGGAGCGTTGTCTTTGGATTGGGTTCCAGCGAGGTTATATGCGGACCCGCCTTCCAAGGCTGCGGGCGTTGACAACTCTGACCCAATTCTCGCGTCTCAACTGCTCCCGTATTTTGAAGATGCGCGGGATGAGGTGAATATAGTCTCCGCATATTTCGTGCCCCGCAACAACGGCGTCAGATGGATGACCGAACTGGAAAACCGTGGGGTCGACGTAACGGTCGTAACCAATTCGTTGCGCTCTAACGATGTCGCGCCAGTCTATGCCCATTACGCCAAGAAACGCCGGGCACTGCTGCGCGGTGGGGTGGATTTATATGAATTGAGACCCGATGCTTATCAGGTTCAACGGCGCGGAATTAATTGGGCGCAATCACGCTCGGGTTTGCATTCCAAGGCCTTCGCGATTGATGACCGTTATCTATTCGTAGGATCGTTCAACTGGGACCCACGCTCGGTAAATATCAACACTGAAATGGGCATCCTGATAGACTCGCCTTCATTGACCGCTCAAACCATGGGTGCGCTGAACGAAGTACTGCCTGCTTACACATATCGGGTGACTTTGGAGAATGCCGGTCAGCTTAAGTGGCAAACTCGCGATGAAGACGGCACAATCTTGGAATACGACTCCGAACCGACAGGCTCGGCCTGGGATCACATCGTTTCCGGTTTCCTCGCTATTTTGCCCATCGGATCGCAGCTTTGATCTAGTGCGAAAAGAGAGTTGGACCTTTGTCCACAGCCGCACGTGTGACATTCGGAATTTTGGAAAGGACAATGATTTTGAAGTATTTCAGACTTTATGCCGACGTATCTGGCGAAAGCCGAGAAATACGTGTGGGCGACGTATGGCACATGGAAGACAAAGGTGGGCACGGTCACCATACCAAAGTTACAAGCGAAAGTGACTTTGAGGCCGCCATCATCCAGTGCGAATGACAATTGAAACCCAGTGCAATCTCGATCGGTGTTTTTGTGTAAATAGCCTCTAAATTCTCTCGCTATTTTGCTGTCGTTACTAGCAAGCGATTTCCGGGTATACTGTCCTCGGAATATGCGACCGAACACGATGAAGCCTGACTGAAGTTCTTGAAACAACAGGCGCGGGGGAAACGGATATGGAACAACGACTTTCGGCGATACTGGCAGCCGACATGGTTGGTTACTCGCGCTTGATGGAAGCGGACGAATTGGGTGTCTTGTCCCGACAAAAAAAGTATCGCCGCGAATTGATCGACCCAGAGATATCTCGAAGCCGTGGGAATATCGTCAAGACGACCGGAGACGGTATGCTGGCCACATTTGAATCGGTTCAAGATGCCGTTCAATGCGCGGTTAAAATTCAGCAATCCATGAACCTTAACGAGACAGATCTTGACGACGATCAAAGAATCCGTTTTCGCGTTGGTATCAATTTAGGCGATGTAATTTTCGACGAGGGCGATATTTTTGGCGACGGTGTTAACGTTGCAGCGCGCCTGGAAGGATTGGCTGAACCGGGTGGCGTTTGCGTTTCTGATGTCGTGCACCAGGCTGTTCAAGACAGAGTAGACGCCGCATTCCGCGATATGGGTGGGCAAAGGGTAAAGAATATAAGCCGCCCAATTCGAGTTTGGCATTGGTCCCCGCAAGCAAAACCATTGCGAAAGGCTCCGGATGTATCTCTTCAGCAAAGAGTAAAGTTCTGCAAATCGAGCGACGGCGTGAATCTTGCGTGGGCCTCCACCGGACAGGGCACAGCCGTTTTGAAAGCACCAAACTGGTTGAATCATATTGAATATGAGTGGACTAGTCCGGTTTGGGGGGATTTCCTTTCAGAAATGTCCAAACTTTGCAGGCTGGTTCGATTTGATCAGCGGGGCAATGGTCTTTCAGACTGGGATGTCGACGACATTTCAGAGGACCGAATGATCGACGACATGCTTGCAGTTGCCGACGCCGCAGGTCTTGAACGTTTCGGACTGCTGGGTATCAGCCAAGGTTCGGCCTTTTCCGTCAGATTTGCAGCAAGATTTCCCGAGCGTGTTAAGTTTCTTATTTTGCTGGGCGGTTATGTCCGCGGCCGAATGATGCGCGGCGATGTCGAAGCTGAACAATTCTACAACGCTTCCCGGGCGATGGTATCAGCTGGTTGGGGTTCCCCCAACCCAGTTTATCGCCATTTTTTTACCTCGAGCTATATGCCGGATGCCACGCCGGAAGAGGGTGCCAGTTTTGACGAAATGCAAAGAATCTCTGCAAGTCCGGAAACCGCCCTGCGGATCATGGAAATGAACGCTTACACCGATGCACGCGTGGACGCCCGAAGCCTGAAGGTTCCGACGCTGGTGCTACATGCAAAGGGCGATATGGCAGCACCCATCAGCGAAGGGCGTGAAACCGCGCGGGAAATACCAACCGCCGAGTTTGTTGAGCTACCCGGAGCTAACCACTGCATGATACGCGGGCATTCCGGGTTCGATGAGTTTTTTCATGAGATTGGCCCATTCCTAAAAGACCACTCTGATTAAGCAACAACGTTGCCATTCAGACAAAACAAGGCATTTCTATATTTAGACATTGAACCAGCGGTTATCAGAAAACCGGGACGTGATCAGCGGCCGCACTTTTTAAGGAGAAAACAATGTCATACTTTCCCAGAAGACACTTCTTGAAAATGGCGCTTACCGGTTCGACCGCGATGGTTCTTGCCAATCGCGCAATAGCGCAGGCTACTTCACTTTCGGATGTTGGGGCCGCGATCATCGGCATCGATACGGCTACGATTTTTGTCGCTCGAGAAATTGTCACACTCGATCCTGAACAACCAACTGCGCAGGCCGTTGCGATCGTCAATGATCGTGTTCTTGCCTCAGGTACTCTTGAAGAAGTGCAGGTCTTAATTGGAGATCGGCCGCATGACCTTGACAGAACCTTCGAGGATCATGTCATCGTTCCCGGTTTCATTGCACAGCATGATCACCCCATCTTGGCAGGCTTAACCATGTCATCGTTGATCCTCTCTATTGAAGATTGGGATCTTCCCGACGGGAATACGACCGCCCTAGAAGACAAAGATGATTTTATGACCCGGCTGGCGAAGGCGGAATCTGAACTAAGCGATCCTTCTGAGCCATTACTCACATGGGGGTACCACGCGGCGTTCTACGGTCCGCTCACACGCTCTGACCTCGATAGCATTAGCGGTGAGCGGCCGATTTTTGCTTGGGCCAGGTCTTGTCACGAGTTCGTTCTGAATTCTGCGGCATTGTCCAAGGCTGGTTTGACGAAGGAGCTGGTTGAATCCTGGTCGGAAAGCGAACAGTCGCAATCCAACTTTGAAGACGGCCATTTCTGGGAACAAGGATTGTTTGCAGTCCTTCCGAACATCGCACCTATGATCGCAAACCCGGACAAGTTTCGTTCAGGCTTGCTGACGATGCGTGACTATATGCACGCAAAGGGCGTCACATTCGGAAATGAACCCGGCGGTATATTGGCGAAACCTATTCAAGACGCGGTCAATGCTGTGATGTCCGCCCCGTCGATGCCGTTTAGATGGACGTTTATCCCTGATGGCAAAAGCTTGGTGGCAACCTACGAAAACGACGCTGACGTGATCCAACAAACCAAGGCGCTGGTTGATTGGTATGGTGGCATGACAAGCATGGTTTCAGACAGCGTCAAACTGTTTTCTGACGGAGCAATATACTCTCTCGCGATCCAGCTTCGGGATCCTCCCATCGGCGATTATCACGGAGAGTGGATGATGGACAAAGATGCCTTTGAGCGTGCTTTTCGAGTCTATTGGGACGCAGGTTATCAAATACATGTGCACGTCAACGGAGACGCCGGTCTCGACCGAGTTCTGAACACATTGGAAGACAACCTGTTGCGCAACCCGCGATTTGATCATCGTACAGTGATTGTGCACTTCGCAGTAAGCGCACCGGATCAGGTCGATCGGATTAGAAGACTTGGCGCCATCGTCAGTGCAAACCCTTACTACGTCACAGCACTGTCGGACCGCTATGGTGAAACAGGTCTGGGATCCGACCGCGCCGATCAGATGGTTCGGCTGGGGGATTTGGATAGGGCAGGAGTATCATGGTCCTTACACTCAGACATGCCTATGGCACCGGGCGATCCGCTGTTCTTGATGTGGTGTGCGGTAAACCGGGTCACCAGCTCGGGCCGGGTCGCAGGCGGGAACCAAAAGGTTTCAGCGGAAGAGGCGTTGCGTGGGGTGACAATAAATGCCGCTTATTCGCACCATCTGGAAGATGAGCTTGGCAGTATCGAACCGGGAAAGCTGGCTAACTTCACCATTCTGGAGGAAAATCCGTTGGCCGTGGATCCAATGGCAATAAAAGCTATTGTGGTTTGGGGCACAGTTATGGAAGGGCGTGTACAGAAAGTTGGTGAAGTTTCCGTCGACGAAGCACGCTTGAACAACGGTGTAATTCCCAGCGAATCGGAGTTTGCGAAACAAGCGCTAAACCACGCCCTTTCCGTGGTTCATAATCATCTTTGATGTGAAGCAGTGTTTTCGCCAGAATTGAGACTTTCAGTGGGTGGTGCTGTTTGGACGCCCCGGATAACTCAACGGACTAGACCCGCGATGGTCAAGTCAACCTCGGAAGCTAGGCGTTTTCTAAGCTGCCACAAAATCCAGAGCATTTTTGAACTCATCGGCGATATCCAAACTAGGCAAAAGCCTGAGTCTACACCGAAACGCCCAATCTAAGCTGCTTTTCACTCACTTCCGATTTTGTCCCCTGGAGAATTGGGCTTCCACGCTCTAAGACAAGAAAGCTGTCGCCTAGCGCGTACGCGAAGTCAAAATATTGCTCGACCAGAACGATTGCCATTTCCCCACGGTCGCGAAGCAGGCGGATAACCTCACCGATCTGCTTGATAATATTTGGCTGTATCCCTTCGGTCGGCTCGTCCAGCAATAAAAGCTTGGGCTTGGTAATAAGTGCTCGTGCAATTGCTAGTTGCTGTTGTTGTCCGCCAGATAAATCGCCGCCTCGACGCGCTAGAAAATCCTTTAGGATCGGAAATAGCTCGAAAACAAAATCCGGGAGTCGACGATCGCTGCGCGGCAAACACGCAAACCCGGTTTCCAGATTTTCTTGTACCGTCAGAAATGGAAATATCTCGCGCCCCTGAGGAACATAGGCCACGCCTTTCTTTGCAAGGTCATAGGCGGTCGTCTTTTCTACGGGTTCACCGTCAAGAGAATAGGTGCCGCCACTTCGCGGGTGCGTTCCAGATACGGCTTTCAGCAAGCTGGTTTTACCAACGCCATTGGTGCCCATGACACAGGTCACTTGCCCTCGGCGCGCAACTAAGTCTACGCCATTTAGGATTTGGCTACCCCCATAGTGAAGAGACAGATCCGAAACATTCAACAAATCAGCGCCCAAGGTACACCTCAATAACTTTTTCGTTGCGGGTTACATGATCCAGTGAACCTTCGGCCAGAACCGAACCCTCATGGAGCACGGTGACTTTACAATTTAGCCTGCGCACGAACTCCATGTCATGTTCAACGACTACGACCGCTCGGGATTTCGCCGCCTCGACCAAAATTTCAGTCGTGTGCTCCCTTTCCGCTGGTGTCATTCCCGCAGCTGGTTCATCCACCAAAAGCAGCCTAGGGTCTTGCGCAAGCAACATCCCGATTTCCAACCACTGCTTTTGCCCATGGCTCAGCTCGCCTGCCTTACGGCTCATTACCTTTGCCAAACCGATTTCATCGGCCAGTTTAGCAACTTGTTCGTGATCTCTTCGGCTCGGATGAAACCGCAGAACGGCAAGCGGCCCGCGATTGTTCTTGAGCGCCAGCATCAAGTTTTCCTGAACGCTCTGATCTTCAAAAACAGTTGGGCGTTGAAACTTGCGCCCAACACCGGCCCGGGCGATCTGACTTTCGCTCATCGACAATAAAGAGACGGGTTTGTCACCCCAATAAACATGCCCCTCATCCGGCTTTGTTTTGCCGGTTATGATGTCCATGAAAGTTGTCTTTCCAGCACCGTTAGGGCCAATAACGGCGCGCATTTCCGTCGAGCCAATCTGGAACGTGAGATTGTTGATGGCCTTAAAACCATCAAATGAAACGGAAACACCCGACACTTCAAGAAGGTTGCTCATTCCAACGCCTCCTTTTCCCGCAAAGCACCTGCGTCCGGACCCAAATCGGCCCCATGGCGTTCCGGCGACCGGTGTTCAGTGAATCTGTCTATCAACCCACCTATGCCCTTTGGCGCAAAAAGTGTGACTGCGACAAACGATAAGCCCAGAAGGATAGTCCACCAATCGACCCATTGGATCGTGAAGAAACCAAGGGAAACATCCGGCGCCTGGCCGCCTGTGAACCACGTCGAAAGAAGCGAGACGAATGCAGCCCCGATCACGGCGCCGTAAAGCCGCCCGCGCCCGCCTATAGCAACCCAGACAGCGAGGTATATAGATGCGATCGGCGCGACCTCGGCCGGATTAATAATCCCGGCCTGTGGGTAATACAGCGCCCCGGCAATGCCACAAATCACGGCAGTGAACGAAAAAACAAACAGCTTGTACGCTTCGACTGAATACCCAAGAAAACGCACACGGCTTTCGTCGTCTCTGATCGCGCGCATGACTGAACCGAACTTACCCGACACGACCCATGCACAAAGCAGATATCCAAGGCCAAGAGCAAGCGCAGAAGCCCAAAAGAACAGAATTGAGATTTTCGATTGGGGAACCGCCTCCAGCCCTGGTAAATTCTGTAAACCGGAAAGACCGTTATTGCCCCGCAATCCGCTGTCGTTCTGGAACAAGTACAGGGACAGCGCCAAAGTCATCGCTTGGGTCAAAATAGACAGGTACACGCCAGTCACTCGACTGCGGAAAGCCAGCCAGCCAAATACCAGCGCCAAAAGCCCGGGTACGATCACGATTGCTGCCATCTGCAAGGGTAGTGAGTGCGCAAGGGCCCAAACGGGCGGAAACTCGGACGCACCAACTACACCAAATATTTGGGTGGCTATACCATCTGAAATCTCCTGCGGCGTCGGAGGTAACGCCGCTGCTGAAAGACTTTCGCGCACAATAACTTCGGTGCGCGCATACATCAGCCACATTCCGATCGCATAGCCGCCGATGCCGAAAAACGCCATATGACCAAGAGAAAGGATACCCGTGTATCCCCAAACAAGATCCATTGCTAATGCAGCTAGACACAGGCAAAGGGTTTTGCCCAGGGTTTTTATGAAACTAGTCGAAACGACACCAATGCCAAATCCTTCACCAAGAACTGTCACGCAAATCGTGAATAAGGAAAGGATCGCCAAAAAAATCGCAACCGAGGGATATCGCATCACGAATGGTTTTCGGGTTGGGGCGCCAGCGGAGGTGATGTCTACCATGTTACACCTCCGCCGCCCGACCCTTGAGCGCGATGATACCGCGAGGTCGGAACTGTATGAACAGTATTATGAACAGGATCATGTATGTCTGAGCCGCCAAAGTGTTCGAAGGATTCAACCACTCGATCCCCTTCTGCAATGTGCCAACCATAGTCGCGCCTAATAGTGTGCCCCAAATGTTGCCTACCCCGCCTACGACCACAGTCATGAAGCTTTGCACAATGTAGTCCGACCCCATTTCCGAGGTGACTTTTGCGTAAAGTCCGATTGCCACCCCAGCGATACCTGCGATCCCGGATCCAAACCCAAAGGTAAGCATGTTGATTTTGTCAGGGTTGATACCCATCGAAGCTGCCATCCTTGGGTTTTGTGTGACCGCGCGAACTTCCAGCCCCATACGGGTGCGGTTCATCACAAACAGGAACAACGCCAGAAAGATTAGAGCCAGCACGAAAATCGCAATCCGGATATAACTGATTGAAACAATGTCATTGATGACAAATGACCCATCCAGCCACGCGGGCGCAGTAAGCGGACGGGCCTGAGTTCCAAAGATGTTTTTTGCCAATTGCTGCAGCGCTATCGATACACCAAATGTTGCCAACAAGGTTTCTAACGGGCGATGATACAGCCAGCGGATTACCAGCCGTTCCATTGCAACTCCCGCTGAAAACGTCACCAGGAATGCACAGGGAATGGCCACAAGAATAGATATCGTAAAATCCGGTATGAATAGCTGAACGACATAGCCAGTGTAAGCACCCATCATTATGAATTCGCCATGGGCCATGTTGATAACTCCCATGACGCCAAAGGTGATAGCCAGGCCGATTGCGGCAAGAAAGTAAATCGATCCGAGTGAAAGAGCGTCAAGGATCAGGTCGGCCGTTCTATTCAGGGCCACTTGTGTTTCGATATTGTCCAATGCCGCTTGCGCGGCCAACGCCACGGGAAGACTTGCACCCACATAGGTTCTAAAGAATTGGTGCTTTTCTATCTCGGCTGCCCTCTGCGCATTTGTCACCAAAGGATCGGCGAGCCCTTGCTGGGCCAGTAGCTTATAAGCGGTTTCCCTTGCTGCAACGTCATCCAAAGAGGCGACCTGAATACCTGCAACAGCAGTGCCTTCAATATTTGCAATCAGCGTTTCCTTGACAGCTTGTGGGCTGACTGTTGCAGGGGCCAGTTCGTTTTCCACCAGAAAAGAATAAGCTTGTGATTCTGTCAGTTCATCCGAACCAACTTCAACAGGAATGCTGCCTTCGGGAACAACTTCCCCAACTTGTATTTCAGTCGCGATTAAAGGGTTTAGCGCTGCGCGGACTTCGACACTTAGGTCGCCATCAAAACCTTCGATCGCTGAAATTCGCGCTGCTTCTTCCTCGTCGAAACGGATCGTCAACAAACGTTCCAGCCGCGTTTTACGCAGTCTTATTGCTGGATCTTCTTCGCCTTCCAATGACCCGCGCAATGCGATCAAGTGGCTTGGTTGAGCATCACGTTCAATCGCGGTCAAAGCAGTTTGCCGGTTTTCCGGGATTGGGTCATTCAACTGAAACTGAACCAAGGCCGCGGCGATCATACTGCGAATGCCGGAGTTCGGCTTTAGCTGCTTGAAAGTTTTCTTGTCTGCTATCCCAGTTTCTGAATTGTCAGAGACATCAAAGGTCTGCAGCCCACCGTTTGCCTTAACCGCAAAAACAAACAGACCACTCTCTTTGTTGACCCACATTTCTTTCGCTTGCCAACGTTCAAGAACCACCTGAGCTTCGGGAAGTCCGCTTTGGGCCAATGCATCAATTGCGGGGCCGATCGTTTTGCGCGAAGACTTCACGATCGCCTCGGAGTGGGACTGAAGAATAAGCTGAACCGGGGCGTCTGCGGATTGGGCCGACACCAGGGTCGGAGCCATCAAAATGATTAGCAGAAGCAAAGCCCGCTGGATCATAAACAGCATGGAAAGTGCCCTCAGAGTGGTGCCCCAAGGCGCAATGCAAACGCCTTGAGGAATAGGTTTCAGATCTTAGTAGTTGGACTTGATCTGCACGCAGCTCTCAGTTTCTGTGTTGTACATTCCGCAGCCCAATTCTTTCCAATCGGACTTTAGAACGGCGGATTCCGGCAGGTAATCGGTCCACGCGTCGCCAGGCACCTCTTCGGTCTGGCTAATGATATCGAACTGGCCGTCTTCCTGAATTTCACCGATCAACACCGGTTTGGCCAAGTGATGGTTCGGCAGCATTACGGCAGTACCTCCGGTAAGGTTCGGAAATTCCTGACCATACATCGCCTCGCGCACGGCATCGACCTCGGTCGTTCCGGCCTCGGTTGCCGCGTTCACCCACATGTTGAATCCAATGAAATGGGCCTCCATCGGGTCATTTGTCACGCGGTCCTCACCCATACGCGCTTTCCAAGCTTCGACCCACGCTTCATTTGCTTCGCTGTCCGCCGACTGAAAGTAGTTCCACGCCGCCAAGTGACCGACTAGGTTTGTTGTATCAAGTCCTGCCAGTTCTTCTTCGCCAACCGAGAATGCAACGACAGGAATGTCGTCAGCCGAGATACCTGCGGCCGCAAGCTCCTTATAAAAGCCGACGTTTGCATCGCCGTTAATTGTCGAAATAACACCAACTTTCTTTCCGTCTGCGCCCAGCGCAACCACATCAGCCACAATCTTGGACCAGTCAGAATGTCCGAACGGAGTGTAGTTCACAAAGATATCTTCAGCGGCAATACCTTTTTGCTGAAGATAACTTTCAAGAATGTTGTTTGTGGTTCGCGGGTACACGTAGTCGGTACCCAAAAGCGCAAATTTTTCAACTTCGAGCTCTTCTAAAAAGTAATCAGTCGCCGGAATGGCCTGCTGGTTCGGTGCCGCGCCGGTATAAAAGACGTTCTTCGAGCTTTCTTCACCTTCATATTGAACCGGATAGAAAAGAAGGCCGTTCAATTCTTCGATGACTGGCAACACAGATTTGCGCGAAACGGAAGTCCAGTTGCCAAAGATTACGTCCACTTCGTGAACAGTAAGCAATTCACGTGCCTTTTCAGCGAACAGTGGCCAATCCGAAGCTGGATCGACAACAACCGCTTCCAATTCGCATTCCAAAAGCCCACCCGCTTCGTTTTGCTGTTCAACCAGCATCTCCATCGTGTCTTTCAGCGTTGTTTCCGAGATCGCCATCGTACCCGACAATGAATGCAGAACGCCGACCTTGATCGGACAATCCGCCAAAGCTGGCAAAGCAGAGGCCAACAGAACGGCAGCGGTGGTTTTAAGAGTATTGTGCATCAGCATTTCCTTGTTTGCGATGCGCAGCAGGGTTGCTCGGAACGCGAAAACACCCCATATACCCCCTACGCATATTTGCGGAGTGCGAGGGTGTCATCAGGTTCCTAGGCCGGGCACCTTCGCACAATTCCAAAGCCGAATTTCGGCGCAACTCTGTCGTATTCACTTACGCGACTACGAGTAAGCCACGTAAGCGAGGATTTCCGGAAGTTTCAGGTGATCGCTTAATTTTACAGCATTGCCGCAACGCAGGCCTAATAATGCGGCATCGCAGCAACGGTTTGGTTCAGGTTCCACCAAGCAGCAACAAATTGCACTGATACAAGAGACGAGCCGCAGTTCTCCGCGCCGCTGTCGACGTTGCCGCATCCGAACCAAAGGTCCCAGTTTGTAAAAGAGCCGAATGCGCATGTTTCGCATTCACGCGTTGGCTCAAAACGTGTTGCGCATTATCGGACTCGATTGTTGCATTCAGCAGGGAAACAAATCCCTTTCTTTTCATTTCATACTGTTTTGCGTTGGGATCATCCAAAAGCCAGGCGTGCTCAATTTCCGCTGAATACCTGCCAGCGCAGCTTGCAAAGGATTTCACCAGCTCATCGTCAGCATAAAGATTTGCAGCTGACACGCAGAGGAACACCGACGACGCAATCAAAGTTTTCAAAACGCCCATGAATTCAGCATTGCGCCTGAAAATCTGATCGTCAAGAAGGCATTTGTGAAACCGCATGGCTGGATGACCGCCCATTGCAGAGCGTGATCAGTCCCCCAGTGGTGCTCAACGAAAGCCGTGAGTTTCGACGGCCCTTGTCCGTTTAAATCGCCAAGTACTCTTCTCGAAGCTGACTGTTTTCCAGAACTTCATTCGCGGTTCCATCAAACACGATGCTGCCTGTATCCAGAATTATCGCACGATCGGCCAGTTCCAGTGCACGGATGGCGTTTTGTTCGACAATAATGGTTGTCATCCCCTGCTGCTTCACGTGAATGAGCGTCTTTTCGATCTCGTCGACGATCACCGGCGCCAAACCTTCATACGGTTCATCCAAGAGCAAAACCTTAATATCTCTTGCCAATGCCCTTGCAATCGAAAGCATCTGCTGTTCACCGCCTGACAGCGTTATTCCCTCTTGCTTTCGGCGTTCGCCAAGACGGGGGAACAGTTCGTAAAGTCGCTCCAGCGACCATCCGACAGGAGGCGCTATTTGCGCAAGTTGCAAGTTTTCTTCCACGGTCAAACCGGGAATAATCCGTCTGTCTTCTGGCACCAGACCAAGACCAGCCGCCGCTGCTTCATAGCTGGTCATTTTGTGCAATGGCTGGTGATCCAGCCAGATTTCCCCGTGCTTGACCTCTGGTTCACCGACCCGCGCAATCGAGCGAAGCGTCGATGTCTTTCCAGCACCATTTCGCCCCAACAACGCAAGTATTTCGCCTTCGTGCACGTTAAAGTTCACACCCTGAACGATGTAGCTCTCACCGTAGTAAGAGTGCATGTCCCACACTGAAAGAAACGCGGGCGCGGTGCTGGCCATGTTGGCGTCTTTTGAAAAGTCAGGTTTTTCGTTCATTGCTTTTCCTCACGCTGCTTCGCCCAGGTAAGCTTCTCGAACTTTCGGGTTTCCGCGGATATTTTCAGGAGTGTCTTCGACCAGCGGCGTTCCCTGCGCTAGAACGGTGATCCGTTCAGCGAGGCTGAAAACCACGTGCATGTCGTGTTCAATAATCGCGATTGTTATGTCACGTTCATCTTTGATCTGCTTTAGCAAATCAATTGTATTGTTGGTGTCTGCCCGAGCCATACCTGCCGTGGGTTCATCCAACAAAAGCAAGCGGGGGTTTTGGCTCAGGCACATGCCGATTTCCAAACGCCTCTTGTCCCCACGCGACAGTGCAGCGGCGTGCATCTGCCGCTTGTCCGCCATATTCATTTCTTCAAGAACAGATTCAGCTTGTTCTACAATGGTTTTCTCGTTGGCGATTGTCTCATAAGCGTGCATCCGAAACGCGCCATCCCGCATCGCAAAGATTGGAATAAGCATGTTTTCCATAACAGTGAGTTCACCGAAAATCTCAGGCGTCTGAAACACGCGGCTGATGCCCATTTGGTTAATCTGATACGGCTCAAGTCCAAGGACGGAAGCATTGTCAAACAAAACTGTCCCGGTATCGGGCATCAGCTTGCCCACGAGGCAATTCAGCAAGGTGGATTTACCTGCTCCGTTCGGGCCGATAATCGCGTGAACTGAGTTTTCTTCGACGCTCAGGTTCACGTCCGTCAAGGCTTTTAACCCACCGAAACGTTTGCTGACGTCTTTGACTCTTAAGATTGCCATTGTCGTACCCCTTATTCCGCTGGTTCGGTTTTGCCCGACTTAGTGTCGTCGGTTGCAGTTTTTTTGTTTTTGAACCAGTTGAGCATGCGCTGGCCGCCTTCCACGAGACCGCCGGGTAGATAAATGACCACCAGCATGAACAGGATGCCAAGGGTCAAGTGCCACCCCTTACCGATAAACGGATGGATGAGGAAAACAACCGCATCCTCCAATCCATCAGGTAAGAACGCGAACCAGCTGTGCAGGACGTTGTCGTTGATTTTCGAGAAAATGTTCTCGAAATACTTAATAAAACCTGCACCCAAAATCGGGCCTATCAAAGTGCCGGTGCCGCCCAGAATGGTCATGAGCACAACCTCACCCGAGGCAGTCCACTGCATCCGTTCTGCACCAGCCAACGGGTCCATCGCCGCCATAAGACCACCGGCCAAACCCGCGTACATTCCCGAAATCACAAAAGCCGCAAGCGTATAGGGTTTGGAATTCAAACCGGTGTAGTTCATCCGCTGTTGGTTCGATTTCACCGCACGCAGCATCATTCCAAATGGCGACCGGAAGATACGGATGGCCAGATAAAACACCACCATCATGACAACTGCGCACAGGTAGTAACCCGCGTTAAAGTCAAAGCTCCAAGCGCCAACATCCATAGTGTAGGTGGCACGCATAGGCAGACCGAACAAATGCGGCAGGTCGGGTGAATTGGTCCCCTGCAAGATTTGCGGATCGTCCGCGTAAACCTGCAAACCGGTTTCGCCGTTTGTCAGATTAAACTTAGGGTTCGACAGGACTGAATATGCCAGAGCAAAGCTCATTTGCGCAAAGGCCAGAGTCAGGATCGAAAAGTAAATCCCCGACCGGCGAAGGCTGACAAAGCCGATCAGCAAAGAAAACAGCCCAGCGACGACAACGCTAAGCGCGATAGCCGGAATAACGTTGTAGCTGAGCAGCTTGAACATCCAAACTGCCGAATATGAGCCGACCCCCAAAAAGGCCGCGTGACCGAAGGACAAGTAGCCAGTCAGACCAAAAAGGATGTTGAAGCCAATTGCAAAGATTCCGAAGATCACAAATCTCTGCATCAGGTCCGGATAGCCCGCGTTGAACTGCGCCATCGCGCTGCCCTCTGGGAACGGGTTCAGGATGAAAGGGGCCAGCAATGTCAGGAGGCCGACTATAATCAGGAGGCTTGTGTCTTTTTTGTTTAGTCCCAACATATCTTATTCCTCCATCACGCCTTTGCGGCCCATCAGCCCGCGCGGCCGCGTGAGCAACACGATGATGGCAACAAGGTAGATGATGATCTGGTTGATGCCTGGGATTGTAGTTGTAGCCCACGTAGTCGATGCAAAACTTTCCAGGATGCCCAGCAGAAATCCGGCGAGAACCGCTCCGGGCAGCGATCCCATGCCGCCAACAACAACAACGACAAAGCTAAGAACCAGAAAATCCATACCCATGTGATAATTTGGCGGATTAAGAGGTCCGTACATGACCCCCGCCAGCCCTGCGACGGCAGCGGCAATCCCGAACATGATTGTGAAACGACGGTCGATATTGATCCCCAGCAATCCTACTGTTTCACGGTCCGCCATCCCGGCCCGCACCACCATCCCAAAGGTTGTAAATTGAAGGAAAGAGAATACCGCGCCAATAATCGCAACGGCAAAGCCAAAATAAACGAGTCGCCATATTGGGTATATTATCGCGTTCGGGTCAAAACCTACCATAACGCCAAGGTCGATCGACCCACTCAGCGCATCTGGCGGAGGTGTCTGAATTGGGTTTGCGCCAAAGAAGTACTTCACGATTTCCTGCAACACGATCGCCAAGCCGAAAGTCACAAGAATTTGGTCCGCATGAGGACGTTTGTAGAAATACTTAATCAGGCCCCTTTCCATTGCGTAGCCGACCAACAGCATGATGGGAATCGCAAAAAGGATGGCCAACGGAACGGACCAATCAATGATTGCAGCGCCGACTTCTGGTCCGAACCAAGCTTCAACATAGGGCGTTTCCACTTTCAGCGGATTACCAAGAAAATCCTGCTGAGATTCATCAACGACTTCGAAACTCAGGTTCATAAGCTTTTGCAAGGTCACTGCGCAGAACGCACCGATCATAAACAAGGCCCCGTGGGCAAAGTTCACGACCCCAAGCGTGCCGAAAATCAGTGTCAGACCCAACGCGATAAGCGCATAAGCCGAACCCTTGTCCAGCCCGTTCAGAATTTGCAATAGGATGGCGTCCATTGCCCCACCTCAAGGTTGGTCAGCGTTATTTGAGTGGTCAGCACGAGGAAAAGTCACCCGGCTGAGAGTGTCTGGCCGCCTATCAGCGACCAGACGAAGGCCAAAGACCTTATGCACCCGGGTTGCACTCGCCGAGATCGCCACCGGCGAACATCGGATGCTCCGGATCGTACTCAACCTGTGCACGCGGAGTGATCTCAACGATTTCCAGTGTGTCGTACTCGTTTGTTGGGTTCTGGTTGCCCCGCACCACAAGAACGTCCTTGAAGCACTGGTGATCCGCACCACGGTACCATGTGGGTCCGTTGCCCAGCCCGTCGAATTCAAAGTCTTCCAATGCTTCGACAACACCGCACGGGTTGAAAGTACCTGCGCGTTCAACCGCATCTGCATAAAGCAGCGTCTGTGCATAGCAGGTCTGAGCCGAGTTCGACGGAGGCTTACCATATTTCTCGCCGAAGGATTTTACAAAGGCCTTGGTACCCTCATCCTGCAGCTGCCAGTTCCAGTTCATCGAACCCAGCACACCCTTGATGTTTTCGCCTGCACCAGCAGCCATCAATTCAGAGTAAAGCGGCACAACGATTTTGAAGTCTTTTCCGTTGGCCACCTTGTCCAGCAGACCGAACTGGATCGCGTTGGTCAGCGAATTCACCATGTTGCCGCCGTAGTGGTTCAAAACCAAAACATCCGCACCCGAGTTCAGAACCGGCGCAATGTAGGACGAGAAATCCGTTGATGCGAGTGGTGTCTTAACCGTGTTGACCGTTTCCCATCCCAAAGCTTCGGTCGAAGCAACAATCGACTCTTCCTGGGTCCATCCCCAGTTGTAGTCTGCCGTTAAGTGGTAAGCGCGACGCTCATTGCCCATTTCTGCCGCCAGAACCGGCGCCAGTGCGGCACCCGACATATAAGCGTTAAAGAAATGGCGGAAGCCATTTGCCTTCTTGTCCTTGCCAGTGGTGTCGTTGGCATGGGTCAGGCCGGCCATAAAGATCACGCCCGCCTCTTGGCATAGGCCCTGCACAGCAACGGCCACACCCGAGGATGAACCACCGTTGATCATAATTGCGCCGTCTTTTTCGATCATCGACTTGGCGGATGCACGCGCGGCGTCTGATTTGGTTTGAGTGTCTCCGGTTACGAACTCAACTTTCTTTCCAAGGATTCCGTTGCCCTGAAGGACCTTGGACGAGAACGTGTTCAGGCACCCACCGTCGCCTTCACCGTTCAAGTGCTCAACGGCCAACTGCTGCGCAAGCAATTCATCGTTGCCTTCTTCGGCATATGGGCCGGTCTGCGGGACGTTGAAGCCCAGTACAACCGACGATCCGGTTGGCTCGTTCGTGAAGGCTGCCGCTGATGAGGCGGTAAAAATTGTTGGCAGGGCCAATCCGGTACTTGCGACCGCACCAGATTTCAACACGCCGCGGCGTGTGACATTTTTGTTAGTCATAAATTCCTCCCATTTCCATTCCCCACCTTCTGGCTCCTCTTCCAGCTGGTGAGAGCGCACACTTGTGCAAGCCGATTATGGAAACGGGTCAGAAAATTTCACAATAACTGATTAGTTTTGATGGAAAGTTTTGTAAACGAATAAACAAAAATTCTGATATTTTGTAAATTTTTTTGGAGTTTGCCGCTCAATGCACTGAAAAGCATTCGTTTACTTGCTAACCACTGTTGTTGAGATATGGCACCCTGGACAATCAAGTACGCGTAAGCAGTCTCGCGCGAACTCGGAGGACATACGATTTTCAATCTTCCCACCGACGAGCAGCCTGCCATCCCTCCACGGGGAACTAAAACGTTTTGAACTTTTCCTGCTATCTCAGGCAACCGCAAAGCCCAAGAGAAGGCCAGCAATCCTAAATCTGATCGGTTTATTGAACGTATTCGTCGTAGTCTTGTTTCAATAAGATATCGGCTTCTTCGCTTGCGCTAAGAACGAGCTCTGCATTAGGCAAATCGTTCTTTAATGTCTTTTTCAAAGCCGTTTCAGCGTCCAGTCCATGATTTATCCACCGTTGCACGAGTCGCTCCTGTAGAACCTCCATTGTCGGCCCAACAAAAACGCTTGCACTAAACCGGTCTTTCATGGACCTCCATGGCTCGGCCTTTAACAAAAGATAATTCCCTTCGACGACTACAATTGGAGTATCCGGCGAGATTGCAACGGCATTTGCAATTGAAAGGTCCATTTGACGATCAAATTTAGGATGGAACGTTTCTCGGTCAGCCGCCTCAAGTCTCCGAACGGTTTCGGCGAAACCGGCTGCATCAAATGTCTCGGGCGAACCTTTTCTTGCCAATAGCCCACGCGACTCAAGCAGCCGATTGTCTAAATGATATCCATCCATCTCTAACAAGGCGGCGAAAGGCGCACTCTCATTGCGCTCGCAATTGAGCGCCCGAACCACCGCTTGGGCCAAGGTCGATTTACCGGAGGCTGGAGGACCAGCGATCGCGACGACGGTTCTTGTTCCGGTTCGCAGCTTACTCTTGACTAAATCGCAGACTATTTTCGTATCACGTTCAATCAAGCTGCATCCTCGCTTGGCGGCTCTTTAGCACCTGTCATGAACGCAACTGCGTCAGACATCGTATAGTCCTTTGGATCAATGGTGCAGAGCCGCTTGCCCAGCCGATGCACATGAATACGGTCTGCAACCTCAAAAACATGTGGCATGTTGTGGCTTATAAGGATAATCGGAATTCCCCGCGCTCTTACATCTTGAATCAGTTCAAGAACTTTCCGGCTTTCCTTAACTCCGAGAGCAGCAGTCGGTTCATCCATGATTATGAACTTGGAAGCAAAAGCCGCGGCGCGTGCGACGGCAACACCTTGGCGTTGCCCGCCAGATAGGGTTTCGACCGCCTGATTGATAGACTGCACGGTCATCAACCCTAGTTCGGTCAACTTTTCCCGGGCAAACTTTTCCATCGCGGGGCGATCCAACTGCCGCAGAAATTTACCCATGAAACCGGTTTTTCGGATTTCCCGACCCATAAACATGTTGTCAGAGATTGATAACGCCGGCGACATCGCGAGCTGTTGATAGACGATTTCGATCCCCATATTTCGGGCGTCAATCGGAGAGGTGAAGTTGACTTTTTTACCCTCGATCAGGATTTCCCCCTCGTCTGGGATAGTAGCACCGCAAATCGCCTTTACGATTGACGATTTGCCAGCGCCGTTATCCCCGATGACAGCCAGAATTTCGCCTTGTCTCAATTCGAAATCAGAGTGGTCTATTGCGGTCACGTGGCCATAACGCTTGACGATTCCGCGGCCCTGTACGACAGGAGTATTGTCCGACATCAGCCCGATACCTTTCTGATCCATTGGTCCACCGCGACTGCGGAAATGATGAGAAGCCCGATTAGCAGGTAGGTCCACTGCGCGTCTGCGCCAAGAAGCCTGAGCCCCAGAGTGAACACTCCGACAATGAGTGCGCCAAACAATGAGCCGAGAATTGAACCACGCCCGCCGAATAGTGAAATACCACCAATCACAACCGCAGTGATGCTTTCGATGTTGGCTAACTGCCCGGATGTTGGAGAGACCGAACCGATCCTCCCGATCAGTGCCCAACCTGCAAACGCGCAGATCAACCCGGAAAGCATATATACAGACATCAAAGTTTTGTGGACGTTAACACCCGAAAGTTCTGCCGCCTCTGGGTCGTCGCCAACCGCGTAAACATGGCGCCCCCAAGCCGTGTGCCTTAGCGCATAGGCGAGCACAGCAATCAAAACGAGCATAAAAATCACACCGACGGTGAATGTCGCTCCGCCAATGCTGAACTTGGTTCCAAAGAATTGCAGGAATGGCGCGCTAGCCTCGATGTCCTGACTGCGGATCGTTTCGTTCGCTGAATACAGAAAATTTGTAGCCAAAACGATCTGCCACATTCCGAGTGTGACAATAAACGGGGGCAGCTTTACGCGGCTTACAAGCCAGCCATTTATTGCGCCTATTGCCGTGCCAATTGCAAGCCCGCACAGCACGGCAACCGGAACCGGAATACCGTAGCGGAAAGAAAACTGACCCATAATTACTGAAGAGAAGACCATTATCGCGCCGACGCTGAGATCAATTCCTGCGGTCAGAATAACAAGGCTTTGTGCGGCGGCAACAATGCCTACGATTTGAACCTGCTGCAGGATCAATGTCATCGCGAACGGAGAGAAGAACTTCGACCCTAGAAGCACGCCGAAAATCACAATTGCACCAACCAGGACAATCAACGGAACAAAGGATGGATTGACGTGGAGGATGTGCTGCAACTTCCCGACGAAGCCTACACGATGGCTCTCAAACTCTGCGATCGCTTCTTTACCGCTGGCAGCAGATTCAAATTCCTGGGCGCCTTGGTTTGCTTCTGACATATCTCCCCCTTTTCGCGGCGGGCTTTGCGGCCGACGAACTCATCTTACAGGAAGTTTCAATTATTGTGTGATGGGAATAGCGGGGTGCTGTTAGGCACCCCACCCAAAGACTGGGCAATTAACCCCAGCAGAGGTCCAAACCTTCGGATACAGAGATAGACTCCACACCATCAACCGGTTGATCGGTGATGAGGGCTACTCCGGTATCATAAAAGTCTTTTCCAGGAGTATTTTCCGGCTTAACGCCTTCCTCAGCCCATTTTTTGACCGCTTCAACGCCCAATGAAGCCATCAACAACGGGTATTGCTGGCTGGTGGCACCAATTACGCCTGCTTCTACGTTCTGAACGCCGGGACAACCGCCATCAACAGATACGATCAACACATCGTTTTCACGGCCAATGGATTTCAGAGCCTCATAAGCACCTGCAGCCGCAGGTTCATTAATTGTGTGAACAACGTTGATTGTCGGGTCCTTTGCAAGGAGGTTCTCCATAGCGCGGCGGCCACCTTCTTCGTTGCCATCGGTCACGTCACTGCCAACCAGTCGTGGGTCTGTTTCATCGCCAATAACATTCGGGTCAGCCAAGTCTACGCCAAAACCATCCAGGAACCCTTGGTTGCGTAAAACATCCACGGTCGGCTGGCTGACGTTCAGATCCAAGGTCGCGATTTTCGCGTCCGCTGCCGCGTCGCCCATTTTGGCCTTTGCCCACTGTCCGATCAACAAACCAGCCTTGTAGTTGTCAGTCGCGAAGGTCGCGTCAGCAGAGTCAATTGGGCTCAGAGGTGTATCAAGCGCAATAACAAGCAAACCTGCATCTCTGGCTTGTTGTACTGCAGGGACAATTGAGCTGGTGTCTGAAGCAGTCAAAAGGATACCCTTGGCCCCATCAAGAATACAGGTTTCGATGGCCTGCACCTGAGTTTCATGGTCACCGTCAATTTTTCCTGCGAACGCCTTCAGAGTCATTCCAAGCTCTTCAGCTTTGGCAGTGGCACCTTCCTTCATTTTCACAAAGAATGGGTTAGTGTCAGTTTTCGTAATCAGGCAAACAGTTTCACCCGCAGCCTGAACGGATGACGTTCCAATCGCAAGAGCAGCAGCTGACGCGGCAAAATAAAGTAGCTTTTTCATGGTTTCCTCCCGGGTAATGTCCTTGAATGCACCGAAGTCTCCGGCAATGACCCACTTTTATACGTTACGCGGGTCTGAGCATAGGAAAGGTGATTCTGACGCGCCTGTCAATAAATAAATAAACTTGATTTATTAATTAGAGGTGTCATCTTTCCAAAGGGATAGGAGCTGATTATGGTCGGTTTCATGGAGAAAGAGACGCTTGTAAAATTAACTGGTGGGGTGAACCAAAGCGGTGTTCGCGACCACAACGAGCGTCTGATTCTCACAGTTTTACAAAGGCATGGACCCACCCCGGGCGCTGACGTTGCGCGTCTGACCGGCCTGTCCCCTCAGACCGTTTCCATAATTCTACGAAAGTTGGAGAAAGACGAGATTCTCAGGCGCGGCACGCCAATCCGAGGAAAAGTAGGCAAACCATCGATACCCATGGAGCTTAATCCAGATGGTGTTTTGTCTGTTGGAATGAAGATCGGACGGCGGAGTGCTGATCTTCTTTTAATCGATTTTGCTGGCAATCCGCGTCGGCAGTTCTCGATTTCCTACGACTACCCCTTTCCCGAAACAGTGTTCGGATTTCTTAAAAGCGGGCTAACTGATTTGCTGGCGGATGAATCTGACAGGCTCCGCCGCCGCGTTTGTGGTATCGGGATAGGGACACCATTTGAACTTTGGCGGTGGCATGACTTAACAGGCATCGCGGCTGAAAAGTTCCGGTCTTGGAAAGACGTCAATTTCTTTTCAGAAGTCGCCAAGTTCAGCGATCTTCCGGTGTTCGTGGTCAATGACGCAACGGCCGCTTGTCACGCGGAACATCTTTACGGACGTGGAGGCGAATACCGTGACTACTTTTATTTCTTTATTGGATCGATGATCGGTGGAGGTGTTGCGCTGAACGGTACAGTATTCGAGGGAAATCAGGGAAACGCTGGCGCATTAGGAGCTATGCGCACGACGAGCCCGTTGGGTGAAAGCCAACAACTCATTGATGTCGCATCGCTGCACCTACTTGAAGATCGCCTGATCCAAGCGAATGTCGACCCCGCAATCCTTTGGGTCAAACCTCAAGACTGGAGCAGCATAGCACGATACGTGGACCCCTGGATCGGTAGCACTGCACAGGAGCTTGCAAAGGCTGCGCTTTCGATCTGCGCAGTCATAGATTTCGAGGCCATTTTTATAGATGGCGCCTTCCCAACGGATGTTCGCGAGGAACTGGTTGCAAGGGTTAAGCGTTATTTGGTCAACCAAGACAAACGAGGGCTGATACCTCCGCGTGTGGAGGCCGGTTCAGTCGGCGAAAACGCTCGGGGCATTGGCGCTGCAAGCAGTCCAATTTTCCGCCAATTCTTGCTGAACACAAATGCTGGCTTATCAGTGTCCTGAACCACAATACGGTCATCACTGCTGTTTGCAAATTCGCACTCATCCGCCTGAACGTGAAAAAGAATTAACCCTTCACGTCAGCGAAATACGCCTTTACGTATTAACCGTACAAAAGAATAACTACCGTTTGGGCAACGGTGGGAGTCATCCCGCCGCAGGGTTCTTTGAATTTCGGTTTTTTTAGGGAGCGACCATGCTAAAAACTGTCGACGGGTTTGACCGTATCGGAGAAGAGAATGCGTTTGCAGTACTTGCCCGAGCAGGCGCGCTTGCAGCTTCCGGAAAGGACGTTATTAACCTCGGCATCGGTCAGCCAGATTTCCCCACTCCGCCAAATATTGTCGACGCTGCCATCAAAGCGCTTCGCGATGGGCACCACGGGTATACCGACGCAACTGGTATTCTCCCGTTACGTGAGGCTGTTGCTGCTGATCTGCATCGCCGTTTTTCCGTCGGCGTAAACCCTGGAAATGTTTTGATCGTACCTGGTGGAAAAGTAACCATGTTCTCTGCCATTTTGATGTTCGGAGAGCCAGGCGTTGACATTTTGTACCCAGACCCCGGTTTTCCGATTTACCGATCGATGATTGAGTTTACTGGCGCGCGTCCTATCCCGGTGCCCATACGCGAGGAAAACGGTTTCGCATTCTCAGCAGAGGAGACGCTTTCCCTTATCACGCCCCAAACGCGGTTAATTGTCCTCAATTCGCCAGCAAACCCCTGCGGTGGTGTCACGCCCAAGGCAGAGGTGGACAACCTGGTCGCTGGGTTGATGGATCGACCGGATATCGCGATCTTGAGTGACGAAATATATGACCAAATGCTTTATGACGGCGAAGAACACGTAACCCTGCTTAGCTATCCGGAAATCCGGGACAGGGTAATTTTGCTAAACGGGTGGTCCAAGACCTATGCGATGACCGGATGGCGTTTGGGTTATTCGGTTTGGCCGGACGAGCTTTACCAAAAAGCCAGAAAACTTGCAGTGAACGCATGGTCTTGCGTCAACACTCCAGCTCAGTTTGCGGCCCTCGAAGCGTTGACGGGCCCTCAAGACGCTGTGGGCGAGATGTTGTCTGAGTTTGATGCGCGGAGAAAGCTGGTTGTCAGACTTTTGAACGATATTCCAGGTGTCAGTTGCATCACGCCGAAGGGCGCGTTTTACGCGTTTCCCAATATCTCTTCGACCGGTTTCAAAGCCAAGGAATTGGCTTCGGCACTTTTGGAGGGGCCCGGGGTTGCAACTATCGGCGGACCAGATTTTGGTATTCTTGGCGAAGGTTACATCCGCTTGAGTTACGCAAACAGCCAAGAGAATATTCGCGAGGCTCTGAACAGGATGAAAACTTTCATATCGAGCGCATAGACGCTGGTTTCCTTGCCTTTAAATGTTTGTACTTTGAGAATTCCAAGGGTTGCGTTCGATTCAAACCGTTTTCCAAACGCCCAAATTCCAAGGCTATTTATTTACCCCATTACGTTGTGCAACAAAGTCAACCAGATGCGGCACGTAATCCTCAGCTCCATCTCCGCCAGCAGAGCACGCCATCGCAAAACTGTTCTTGATTGCATTGCCGATTGGGTTTGCGATTGCAGCCTCATCCGCCATCGCCTCAAGATATCGCAAATCTTTTAGCGCGTTTTTCATCGTGAACTTGTGCGAGTCTCTGTTGCCCTCTACAGCGTAACCCATGAAAGTCTGATAAAATCCGCAATCCATACGGCTGCCGCGAATAACCGAGTCGAATTGCTCTGTCGAAATCCCAACTTTCTCTGAAAGAGCCAGCGCTTCTGAATACAATGCCGCATAGCCCAACGACAGGAAGTTGTTGAGCAGTTTCATTTTGTGACCTGAACCGATCTGACCCAAATGCACGACTGACTTGGCCCAAGTCTGAAAAACAGGCAGCAATCGTTCAAATACATCTTCGTCAGCCCCAACCATGGTTGCAAGTTCCCCGGCTTCGGCTTGCACCGGAGTGCCACCCAATGGCGCGTCTGCCATATGGCAACCCCTGGTCTTTAATTGCTTAGCTAAAGCGACCGTTGAATTTGGGTTTGATGTCGAACAATCGACCACCACCGCTTCTTCACTAAGAGTTGGGAGCAGCTCT
This sequence comes from Ruegeria sp. YKSD179, assembly GCF_059612885.1. Taxonomy (NCBI): domain Bacteria; kingdom Pseudomonadati; phylum Pseudomonadota; class Alphaproteobacteria; order Rhodobacterales; family Roseobacteraceae; genus Ruegeria; species Ruegeria sp. YKSD179. Next base: position 38,978 of record NZ_JBXWRL010000013.1, read on the forward strand.
TCCACGATCGCTTCAACCTGCGGTGAGCCGGGCGCGCAAATGTGAATTACGGTGGATTGTATTGCGAGGTCGGAGAGCGATTTTGCCTCTTGTGCGCCTTGCGCTAACAAGTCTTCCATGGGTGCGCGGTTTTTGTGCGCGATCAACGTCAACGGGTAGCCGTTTTTTAACAAGTTTTTTGCGATGCCGTGCCCCATTAAACCGACACCGACAAAACCTATCCGCTCTTTGCTCATACTATTCTCCCCCCGAGACTTGTGTTTTTTACTTTAAGCTCACGCCCCACTTTCACAATAACCGAAGAAACAGCTGTACGGATTTTCGCGACGCATTTTTTCACTGAATGGATGAAATCCACACCAAAAACACTTTGACTTCCTCGTTCGCCCAAGGAAGCTCCAAAAATCTGCTTCAGGGTTGAGACGTTAATCCGCAAATCCGGAATAGCGACCGATATTACCACGTGACGCTCTAAGCCAAATGAGGCGCTTTGACCTTATAGCTTCGGTTTTTCGCGGAATCATGCGATCCTGACCGCACTATTCAAATAATTTTTCAGGGAGTGAAAGATATGCAGTTTCTGCGTTCCATTGCAGTACTTTCCTCATTTGCTATTGGCGCCTCAGGCGCCAGTGCACAGGAGAAACCACTGAATTTTCTCATGATATGGGGCGACGACATCGGATATTGGAATGTCAGCGCCTACAACCAAGGCATGATGGGTTACGAAACACCCAACATTGACCGCATTGCCAAAGATGGAATGCTGTTCACGCATTCCTATGGCGAACAGTCATGTACTGCAGGCCGTGCGTCTTTCATCACCGGGCAGTCTGGTTTTCGGACTGGTTTATTGAAGGTTGGCCTTCCCGGGGCAGCCGAAGGCATGGATGCGCGAGATCCGACTATCGCCGAGTACCTGAAATCCAAGGGCTATATGACAGGTCAGTTCGGTAAGAACCACCTTGGTGATCGGGACGAACATCTACCAACAGCACATGGTTTCGACGAGTTTTTTGGGAACCTCTATCACCTCAATGCAGAGGAAGAACCAGAGAACCCGGATTACCCCAAAAACCCGGAATTCCGGGAACGCTTTGGTCCGCGTGGGGTTTTGAAAGCCACGGCAGACGGGCAAATCGAGGACACAGGACCTCTGACGCGTAGGCGAATGGAGACCATCGACGAAGAAGTCACCGCTGGCGCGCTAGACTTCATGGACCGGGCTGTTGAACAAGACACCCCATTCTTTCTTTGGTGGAACTCAACTCGAATGCATGTCTGGACCCATCTCAAAGAAGAAAGTGAGGGAGTTACCGGTCTTGGAATTTACCCTGACGGGATGGTTGAACACGACGGTATGGTCGGGCAATTGCTCGACAAGCTGGATGAGTTGGGCATCGCTGACAACACGGTCGTGATGTATACAACCGACAACGGCGCAGAGGTGTTTACTTGGCCCGATGGGGGCACGACGCCGTTCCGCGGTGAAAAAAACGATAACTGGGAAGGCGGTTTCCGGGTGCCATTGATTATCAAATGGCCGGGCGTGATCGAACCTGGACGCAGATCCAGTGACATCATCAGCCATCTCGACTGGTTCCCAACAATAATGGCAGCATTGGGCGATGCCGATATGAAGGATCGAATGCTGACTGAAGCGCCGTTTGGCGATGGGAACGAGCCGGTCCACCTCGATGGCTACAACTTTTTGCCTTATCTCAGCGGCGAAGTCGAAGATGGTCCGCGGAAGGAATTTTTCTACTTCTCGGACGGAGGCGATTTAATGAATCTGAGATACAACCGCTTCAAAGTTGTTTTTGCCGAACAGCGCGCGCATGGATTTGATGTTTGGCAGGACCCACTTGTTCAGCTGCGGTTTCCAAAATTGATTGATCTTTATGCGGACCCGTTTGAGAGGGCAGAGCACGAGTCAATCGGTTACGGTCGTTGGCGTGCAGAGCGAATGTTTGCGTTGGCTCCGGCACAAGCATTTGTGGCGCAATTCCTTCAGACCTTTGAGGACTACCCACCACGTCAAGAACCAGCCAGCTTCTCAATCGATCAAGTTTTGCAAAGCCTTCAGCGAAACCAAGGCGGTTAAATTGACCATGCAAAAACATAGTGGGCGGCGGCATTTTGCTGTCGCCCGTCAATTATGACAATCCTATGCGGCTAGGGGGCACTCCATGTATAGAGATCACCAAGTGTCAGCGTATGCGCGAAACAAGATGGTCGAAATTAAACCAAGGTCAGACCAACCCCGGAAATCAACCACGAGATCAAGATAAAATTGGATTGCGTGCCAATCCTGATTTTGCAGGGTAAATTAAGCGTTTTCTTCCGAAATAATTTCGTCAGCAACACGAAGTACATCGTTCAAAAAGTCGTCGATGTCCTCGCGTTTTGTGCGGTGGTTGTTGAAAGCGCAACGAAGGCCATGCTTGCCGTTTACCGTTGTGTCAGAGGGTACTGCAAGTCCGCGCTCTTGAAGGCGTAGCATGATTTCCGTGTTCAGGGTCTTTGCCGCTCCTTCGTCGGCTGCAACGTGTCTGAAACACACAATGTTTAAATTCACCGGAGCGACCAATTCCAGCTGAACATGCTGCTCAACGCGGTTGGCCATATACCGCGCATGGGAAATATCCTGCGATATGATTCTTCCGAACTTCGCGGCGCCTTGTTCCTTGAATGCCATCCAGATTTTCAGCGCACGGAAGCCGCGACTAAGTTCTAAGCCATAATCTGCAAGGAATTTTCCGGCAATCATACCCCGCTCTTGAAGTTGCAGGTAAGGACCGTGCATTTCAAATGTGGCAAAATGGGCTTTGGGCTCTTTGATCAGTACGGCCCCTGCCTCGAACGGAGTATGAAGCCACTTATGAGGGTCGATGGCAACAGAGCTCGCCCGCTCGATCCCGGCTACCAGATCGGCATACTCTGGGGCCAGTCTCAGAACGCCCCCAATGCAACCATCCACGTGAAACCAAAGGCCTTCGTGATCGCACAGATCCGCGATTGAAGTCAGATCATCTATTGCTCCGGTATTTGTAGTACCAGCCGTCCCGATCACACAAGCTGGCTGCAATCCCTTCGCCCTGTCTTCGACAATCGCGGCTTGCAGCGCGTCGATCTGCAGCCTCTGATGCGCATCTGTCGGAACTTCCACCAGCGCTTTTGACCCAAGGCCCAAAATCTCCAAGGCTTTCTGATGGCAACTGTGTACTTGATCCGAAGCATAAAAACGCAAAGGTCTACTCAATTCGGCGACGCCTTCTTTGCGGACATCGTAACCGGCAGAGAGATTCCGGATTACCGTATGCGCGACGAGGTTCGCCACCGACCCACCGCTGGTTAAAGTGCCGCTGGCGCTTTTGGGAAAACCCGCAATCTCTTTTAGCCAATCTAAGACTTGCTGCTCAACCTGGGCGGCGCCGGTATTTCCGCCTCCAAGATTGGTGCCCTCAACAGCCGCAAGAAAATCACCTAAAGCCCCTGTGAAGTTGCTGGACCCCATGTACCAACCCCAAAAACGAGGGTGAATATTGCCCATTGGGTAAGAGCGCACAGTCTCCTTATATTCCTTGTAAACAGTTTCCAAAGGGCTGGGGTTGAGCGGCAACTCATCTTGGAAAGTGGCCCTGACTTCTTCCGGCATGGCCTGCCATACAGGGCGTTCTCGGACACGCGCTAAGTGGTCGATGGCCTCGTCCACCATTTTGTGGGCAAGAGCACGGCTAAACTCCCATTCATCCGGATCGAGACTTTCTTCTTTGTTATCCCGCATATGCCGCCGCTCCCTAACTGAATTTGAACGTGCTGGAAGAACGTGCTCAGTGCAAGAAAATCGTTGTCTGACAAACATCCTGCCGAAGGCCAATTTTGGCCCTAATACTTGAAAGCAGCTTTTAGTCGGACACCCCAGCGTACATTAAAAGCCGCTAAGGTGCCGGCGGAATCAACTCCTGACGTTGAAGAACCGTAAGAATGTCCAGAATTGTTGAAGGGCTCACATCCACGGATCCTTCAAGAACAACACCAAGGCCACCATCACCGATCTCTCGCGGGCCACCTTTGTCGTAAGTCGGATCCAACGACGCAAGTTTTGGTGGAAGCTCCGGGCAAAGCGGGCTTTCATTCAAAACAAGATCAACGGCTGCCAACATCAGTTCCTTAACCGACTCAAGCGTATCCTCCTCCAGAACCTGCTCGCGATTTAACTCGGGGGCCGCGAGAGTAAGATCAAGAAGCTTGAAATAGGCGCAGTTATCCCGCAATTCGACGGTTGCGGCAGTGGACATGTTTGCTGACAATGCGTTTTTCTCTTCGCCTCGCTGAAAGTCTCGGTCACCGGTGCGGCTGCATTCGAAGATTGTTATGGTGACGTCCCCATCTAAATCAATTGCATCGCCTTCAGCCAAAAAGCTCAGACCATCCAGCCTTACCTGCAGGCCGCAATTGTCGATTATTGCGTTATCGGCCAAGCGCTCCGGTACAATCTTTTGGATTTCACGAAGATCGAGAAGAGCATCCACCCCTACCCTTGTCGGGCCTACCGCACTTAAGCCCAGATCAAGTTTATATGGCAGTTCCGTTTCCCGCACTGGAACTGAAGCATCAAAGACAAAATTCACCTGCTGCGCGCTCGATGCGCCTGCACCAAATACGAGAGTCACCAAGACCGGAACGACAAACCAAAGTCTCATTCAGCAAACTCCAATACACCAAGCTCTTTGAGCTCTCCAAGCAACTTAACTATCGTATCGGCACTGACATCGGCAGATCCAACAATAGCTGCGCCCATCCCGCCAGGAGCAATTTCGCGAGTACCGCCCGACTCGTAATTCGGATCGAGAACCGAAAATTCTTCGGGTAACGGCGGACAGACAGGGTTTTCGGCCAAAAACTCGCCACCCTTTTCCAGGACCGCGTTATTTATACGTTCAGTCAAACCGAAAAGATTGGAAATACCGCCGATCAAGCCGCGCGGATCAAGGTCAATATCTTCGATGCTGAATGTCAGGCATTGGCCTTTAACCTCTGCCTTGCCGATCGCGACTGCATCCACGGTTGCACCGAAATAGCGCCATCCCGGTTCCTCGCGACGGTTGCACGTTGAAAATTGGGCGCGGGCAGAACCTTTGACCTGCACAGTGTCACCCTTGGCGGTGACATCTTGAATTTCGAGGTAAATTTGGCGTTTACAGGTCTCTTCCAATGGGCCCGTCAGCATTTCGGGTGCCTTGTCCTGCAATCCACGCAAATCCATGAAGGCCTTCAAACGCAATCTGGTAGGACTGGATTCTTCAAGACCACCATAGACAGTGAAGGGCACTGGAATGTCACGCAGAGGTACCTCTTTGCTCAGCTTTATCTGGAAATCGCCAGCGTAGGTGGCAGGATCGATCCCAGCCAAAGCATTCGCAGAGTTCCTTGTAGTAGCGTTGGTTTGCGAACTGGTTTCAGCCAAGTTGCTCTGATCTTGGGCCTTGCTACTGCACCCCGGTAACAAGGCGAACAGAGCAACAATAAGCAACCCTCTGTTCAGTCGAGACGATGCCATCTGCGTTCCCCCTATCCCGATCATGCAGCCCCCAATTGCCTCAGGTCGTGCCGGACGCACGGCATGAATCTCTGTCGAAATTAACCGCTTGACTAACGAAGGCCAACACTGGACTTCGATTCAACTCCAATTTTCATCGGTTTAGCGTCGCATTTTATTCAAATTTCCAGTAGCGGACACAGCGCACTGAGCCGCCAAACTGTTCCCAAACGCCTCCTACTTGGTTTTTAAGTTGGCAATGCCGCCTAAGCAGAGAATCTGAAAGTCTGGTTGGGTAGCTCTCTTCTCGCAGCGGTCGGGTGGGCAAGTCTACTTGGTTTAGCGGAACTGAATTGACTTAAGTATCGATTTTCATGGGGTCGATCTTCTAAACGGCATTGGGCTGGACTGATCTTGTCATCGCACCTGAAAGAACGGAAATGCCAAGTACTGGCCGATAGGCTGTATCGTTCTCTCGCTCAACTTGATAACAGAGAAACGACCCGATCAGTTTCGGGCCTTCGTCGTGACTGCCGCGGCAACTGGATTACAAGAGAAAGACCTGTTGGGCAGGATTGCGTATTTACCGCTGTCAGTGACCCTGATGCAATGTCATCTTCGATCAAACACAAGTGCCCCATCAAAATGCCGGCGCCCGCCTTTGCCTCTTCGACCGCGAGGCTATAGAGCGAAAACTGAGGGCCGCTATTTTCGTCGCGCATATGAAAACCATTGCTTTGCAACCACTTGGGCCAATCACCTTTCCAAGTCTGATCGTGTAGCAGTGGAACATCTTGAAAACCATTTGGGCGTTGCGCGCGCAACAAAACTGTAGGCGCGCAAACTGGGGTAATCTCATCTTCACAGACGACAATTTGATTTGGTGACCCGTCAGGCAAAGCAAAGAATATCGACAGGTCGAAAAGTTCGCGCGAGAGGCCTGGTGGTGTTTCCAATGCGGTGACAGAAAAATTGATGTTCGGAAGTTGCGCTCTTATCCGGCGAAGCCGTTTGGGAAGCCAAAGTTGAGCAACTGCGGGCAGAGCTGCGATGTGAAATTCCGCCTTGGGCTGGAGGTTCCGCAAAGCTCGTGCGGCATCGGCCAAGCGATCAAACGCCTCGTTAAAGTCAGCAATAAGCAACTGCCCTTCTCGTGTGAGTTCAACTCCTTGGGCATTACGGCGGAATAGCGGCGTTCCAGCCCAACCCTCCAAGGCTTTGACATGTTGAGAGATCGCCCCTGGTGTGACGTTCAACTCTTCGGCCGCTGCAACAAAGCTGACATGACGCGCCGCTGACTCAAAGGCGCGCATTGCGTTCAGAGGAGGCCCCTTGGGGCGTTTCGGAGCAACGCTCATCTTACTAGCCATAGTTTTTCTACGCCAAGAAATAGCAAATCTGCTTTGCGATGTCACGCGACAGCCGTCAATGTTGGAAAAACAGGAGAACGTCAGATGACACTTGCACAAAGAGATTGGGTGCCTGCCGCAAGCGAAACCTTGATTCAGGACATCGCTACAAAGTCCGCGTCGACAACGTCGGGCGATCTTTTGGCCCGGCTTGAGCATCTGGCAGAAGAAAACCTCCGCATTCACGAACAAGAGTGCTTTAACCTCAACCCGGCAACGAATGTGATGAACCCCAAGGCCGAGGCGCTTTTGTCATCGGGAATTGGGTCACGGCCTTCGTTGGGCTACCCCGGTGACAAATATGAAATGGGTTTGGAAGCGATTGAAGAAATCGAAGTCATCGCAGCAGAGCTTTGCGCCGAGGTTTTTGATGCCCAGTTTGCCGAAGTTCGGGTGCCCTCAGGTGCAATTGCCAACTTGTATGGCTTTATGGCGACTTGCCAACCCGGCGACACTATTATTGCTCCGCCCGCATCAATCGGCGGGCATGTGACCCATCATTCGTCCGGCTGTGCTGGGTTATTTGGTTTGCGCACCGTCGAGGCTCCGGTCAACGCTGATGGCTACACCGTTGATCTGGACCATTTGCGTGACCTGGCCAGAGCCGAGCGACCCAAATTGATCACGATTGGCGGTAGTTTGAACCTTTTTGAACATCCCGTAGCCGAAGTACGCGCAATTGCGGATGACACCGGCGCCAAGGTCATGTTCGACGCCGCCCATCAGTGCGGCATCATTGCTGGGCGCGCGTGGTCCAACCCATTGAACGAAGGTGCCCACTTCATGACGATGAGCACCTACAAGAGCCTTGGTGGTCCGGCTGGAGGATTGATCGTATCCAATGACGCCGAAATAGCGAAAGCGCTGGATGCCATTGCCTTCCCGGGTATGACAGCCAATTTCGATGCCGCCAAAACAGCCGCGCTTGCGGTAACCATGCTGGATTGGAAAGACTTTGGGCAGGCCTACGCAAACGAGATGATCGCTATGTCTAAATCACTTGCCAAAGCACTTGATGCGCATGGCGTGCCAGTCTTCGCCGGGACAAATGGCTTTACCAACTCGCACCAATTTGCAGTTTTGGCATCACCTTTCGGCGGCGGTCAGACGGCATCCAAACAGTTGCGAAAAAGCGGATTCCTCGCATGCGGTATCGGATTGCCCACGAAACCCGTTGAGGGCGATATGAACGGTCTTCGGATCGGTACACCCGAATTGGTTCGCTGGGGTATGACTTCGGATGATGCAGAGCGTTTGGCTTATTTGATCAAGCGAGGCCTGAACGCAGAGCAAATTCTGCCTGAGGTCTCCGCCTGGCGTGGTGAGTTTAACAGGCTGCACTTCGTGAACTGATCAGAACGCAACCACATGAAGCGTGCCTCCGTATGACTGCGCTTTCTGCAAGCCGATAAGTCAAATGTATTCGGTCGGTGGTTGCTGTGACTCAGAGCGAATAAGTTAACTAGGGTAATTGGACGAACGCTGCCAATGCGTAGCGACACTGGGTATTTCGTTCGGAAACCCAGTTGCGCGGACTGCCGACCCACTGACTAGGACCCAAAACACGAGGCCATTCGCTTAGTCCGGAAGCCCGGCATCTCGAAGCACGTTCATCACACGGTCGAGCGCTGCCGGATCCTTATACGGCTGGCTCTTGGCATAGTCGGACAAACGAAACGTAGGATCAATCGTGATGACTTCATCGGCAATTCGCCGTGCTGCGTCCCGTTCCGATGCTAGCCCATAATCACTGCAGAGAATGACGCGAGCGTCATTGTTCCTAGGATTTATCCTCAATGACTCTTTTGCCGCCGGAATCGAAAGCGCAACATCCCCGCAGTCCCGGTAAGCGGCAGCGAGAATGTCAATCAGCCATGCAGGATACACTTTCTCAAGATTAAGGGCTTCTTTCACACTCTGAACCGCTGAATGCGCGTCACCGCAGTAGTTCAACACAAGCCCATGCAAAGCGTGAGCCAAAGGGCAGCTGGCCCGAAGCCTTGCTCCGGTTTTACACAGCGCCAAAGCCTCTTCATACCTGCCTTCAAGCAGCAGCAGATGTCCAAATACGGCATGGCCAATACCATTATTGTCTTCGTATTCCATTGCTTTTTGCGCCCAACTGGCCGCCAATTTCATGGATCTGGCCCCGGGGTCGGTCCAGAAAAAGAAACCGTCAATCCAGTGTGTAACCGAAACGTAGCTCGGACCGACGACCGAGTCCGGCTGAACGCGGTATAGTTCTTCAAACAAACCACGAGCAATTGCATTGTCTTCCGGGTTCAATTCATAGAAGTGGCTTGCGCCTCGGTAATAGTACTCCACCGCTTCCGGACTGTTGAGTTTCCCGAACCAAATTCGGTTCCGTTCGTTTGTCGCCAGTTCAATGTTAAGCGCAGAGATAATCTGACGGGTGATTTCATCCTGAACCTGAAAAATGTCATCAAGAACGTGATCATAGCGTTGTGCGAAAATCGTTTGCCCTATTTCGACATCAGTGAGTTGAACCGTGACCCGAATACGGTTCCCTGCCTGCTGAACAGCACCCTCTAGGATGTAGCGTGCCCCAAACTCGGCGCCCACCGTTGGCGCAGACACGTCCTTTCCACGATAAGAATTCAGGGCCGGCGCGTGAACCAGAAAGAGCCCCGAAAGCTGCGTCAATGTAGCCGAAATACCGAATCTGAGGCCATCCGCCAGATAGTCTTTGTTTGGTTCGGACCCCATGAATTTGAAAGGGATAATCGCGATGCAAGGTCGCTCTGGCGGGTCAAATTCAAGGCCGGTTGAATTTCTCTGAGACGTTTCCCCATTCGTCTCTTCGACGGACACGCGGTAGGTACGTATGTAGCCTTCGATATTCTTAAGAGTTTTCTCCCCGTCAAACTCCACTGTATTCGTAATTTTTCCGGCAACCTGGTCGTATATCGTCCCGGAGATCAAAATACCCCCGGCATCAGCTAATGCTTCGAGCCGCGACGCGATGTTTACGGCATCGCCTAAAAGGTTTTCACCTTCCACCATCACGTCACCCAGATTTATGCCAATACGAAAACGCATGACGCGTTCTTCCGGAAAGCCGGAGTTGCTCTTCTGTATGCCGCTTTGGATTTCAACAGCGCAGCGTACTGCCTCTACCGGACTTGGGAACTCAACTATCACGCTGTCGCCAGCCGATCCAAACACGCGCCCATTGTGGCTAGAAACTAAAAAATCGATAATCTCGCGGTGATCCCTAAGCGTTCGAAGGGTCGCTTCCTCGTCCGCATCCATTAGACGGCTGAAACCAACTGCGTCAGCTGCAAGTATTGTCGTGAGCCTTCGTTGAACTTGGTCGTCTGTCATCTTCCGGATTCCCCCGGACAAGATCCTGTATCGCCATTTTATGTTTCGACGGCCTGTGAGTCCATTGATGTGGGGCCGAACCGGTTTCTGCCTTCGTATGAAGCGCTCAACGAGGAAACGTCGGTGAAACCGCGTTCTGCAGACGTGATTGGGTTAACAATGCGCCGTTTGCCGCTGCGAATGTACACTGTAGTTGTTCAATAAAGCGAATTTGTCATGAAAACTGCGATAAAATTATGCAGCTTGGGTGATGGATGATAATTTTAGCCAGTTGTTATTTTTTACGAGTTGAAGATGGTAAGTCTAGGCAAATGGAAACAGTTCCCATCAGAATGGCTTCTCGCGAAGCCTTTCTCGATTGGGCTTTTATCTCCGATATCTTTCAAAGCTGTTGTTGAAATAGTGGGACCAATATGCGTCCTGGCAGTTTTGCTTGCCTATGGCCTTCAAAGAGCGTCTGCCGCTAACTACGCATCTGTTCTTATGTGAAACTGACCAGTTTCATTATTTACACGAAATCAAATAGGCCACCGAGCCGGAGATGACGCCGTCTAGCTTCAACATAGAATGTTGTTGTAAAGTAAACTCGACGCAGAAACGCAACTGCGCCGAGCCTGTTTAACACTATTAATTGATCCAGCCGTTCACGACATCCATATTTTCGGCCACCCAGTTTTCGGCGACATCCCTTGGATCTTCTTCATCACGACCGATTTGCAGGATCCACTGGTTTACGACAGCGGGATCAAGCTGCATTTGACTGAGGAACTTTGCGACCGGTGGGTTCCGGTCTTCAAGCGACTTGGAATACGCAACATAGATCATCGCGTCTGAACTCGCGCAGTCAAACTTTGACGTCTCCAGCCAGTCTTCGGCATCGAGATTGTGGTCTTCGCAGCCCTCGTAGCGCTCGGGTTCTCCGATAGGTGAAATTTCGTAAGCCGCGTGCACCCATTCTGGGTTCCAGTAGTAAAACAGGATCGGCTGTTCGCGTTGGATTGCGGTCTTTAACTGAGCCTTGAAAGTCGCATCAGGCAAGATTTCCGGCTCCCACAGCTCGTCAAGGCCATAGTCCTTAAACTTCACCTGCCACATGCGGGTGGATTTCCAACCGGCATCTCCGGCCCAGTACTCGCCCTTCCCGTTACCATCCTTATCGAACATCGCGGCAATCTCGGGCTTTTTGAGGTCATCGACCGTAGCAACCTGGTCAGCAAGGTACGACGGCACACACATCATCTGCGTTCCAAGGTAGGGTTGGTTTACACCAACTGTTTTCGCGCCGTCGACGTACTGGTCCCAGATACCCTGACGGTTTGGCATCCATAGATCAGTATAAACGTCAACCGAGCCGTCGCCCTTGTCCATACCAGCAGCGATGACCGAGCCGTCACTCAGACCTTCGACAATCTCGGCCTCGCTGCCAAGAGGCCCCTCGATTACGGCTTGGATGACATGGCCGATTGCGGTTGCACCAGTCCAGGTTAAATCGCCAATCTTGACTGTCTCTTGCGCCGAGGCTCCTCCGGCTGTGCAGAGCGCCACGGCGGCGACAAGGTTTGTCATTGGTTTCATGCTTCTCCCTTTCGATATGTCGCGCATTGGGCGCGGTTTACTGGCGAGTTGTATTCGCCTTTTGCACCACCCGGTCGATCATCATCGCGAGTAGGGCAATTCCAACGCCAGCCAGAATGCCCCGGCCGGTTTCAGTGTTCTCAAGCGCCTCGGTAACGATGTAGCCCATGCCGCCCGCACCAATCAGAGCAGCGACCACCACCATTGACAGAGACATCATCACCACTTGGTTGATGCCGGTCATGATAGAGGGCAATGCCAGCGGCAACTCGACTTTCGTTAAAAGCTGTCTGGGGTTAGCCCCAAAGGCCAGCGCGGCCTCCTTCGTGCTTTCGCCAACTTGCCGGATGCCAAGCGCAGTCAGGCGCACCATGGGTGGCATCGCGAATATGACAGTTGCTAGAATTCCAGGAGGCTTGCCAATGGAAAAGAATGCGATGGCCGGAAGCAAATAGACGAAGGATGGAATTGTTTGCATCACATCAAGTATGGGCGTCATGATCGCGTGGCCTCTTTGAGATTTGCCGACCCAAATACCAAGCGGCAGACCCACGACGACGCAGATGATCGATGCCGCAAGAACCAGTGACAGTGTATCCATCGCCGTCTGCCAGAACCCAAATAAAGCCAGATAGACAAGTGATGCAGCCACGAAAATTGTTACCCGCAGACCGGCCATCTTGTAAGCCATCCAAAGGAGCACACCCATGGTGATCGGCCAGGGCGTACCGACAGTGACCGAAGAAATCGCGCTGAGCATACCGCGCAGAAACTTGGTGATACCGTCAAAAAGGAAACCGTAAAAAACGGTCAAATATGCAATGCCGTCGTCGATTATCTGACTGACATAGGTGTTCAGGTTGATCGGTGGTGCGTCTTCGCGTGCTGGTTCGCGCAGAACGATACGATCTCCGTTTTCGTCGCGTGGAAAGGTGATCTTGTCTGGTCGTTCTATCCAAAGAAGCGTCGGGAATTCGCCAATCACAGCGCAATCGAATTTGTTCTTGAAGCTAACCTCTTCTCCCCCAGCGATGGCGCGGGTTTGCTTGATACAGGTCCGTTCATCCGGCGCGAACTGGGTTGAACGATAGAGCATTAGCGGCACGACCAGCAGCACGATCAGGCCAGCAAGGACAAGGCGGCTTTTTTCAACGCCATTGTTGACAGTGTGATCGACCCGCCAGCGCTCATACTGCCGTGCATAGAAACGGTCAGCTATCCAACCAAATAGCAACCGGCCTAGGAAAAAGACCAGAATTGCGCCGATCAGGCTGGATTGGCTCCAGCCTTCGTAACGTTCAACCAGAAAGTCCTTGTCTGCGTTGTCTGCGGCGGCTTTGGAATATTTAAAGACAAGCGCCAGGTTAACCGCGACGATCAGGTCGATTACGAAACCGATGACGAAAAGCTACCAATTGCCACGCAAAGCGGCCCAGACAAAGCTTCCAAGCGTTGCGGCTTTGTTGACGTGCCAGCGGCCCAGCACGTTTTTTTGGATTTTCAAAAAGGTGTCGGCATAGTACGCGCCGTTTGGGCCGGCAAATTCCAGGAAGGGTTTGCGAAGCTCCTGTTCGGTTGCCATAATCTCAGACCTCTCCCTTAATTCCGTGCAAAAGCGAGTCCTTCGTGACAACGCCTACTGGCTTGCTATCGTCCATGATGATGATTGGGTTTTCCTGATCGACGGCCAGCGACACCAAAATATCAAGGTTGTCTTCGGGCCCGGCTGTTGGACAATCCGATACGGGTGGCAGTTCCCGCCCATTCGTCTCGTATGCTGCGACCGGTTGCATCACTGTATGGGCGAAAACCAACTTCAATTTTGAGATTCCAGCCACGAAGTCAGCGACATAGTCATCCGCTGGTTTGGTCACGATCTCTTCAGGAGATCCGGTCTGTACAATCTCGCCATCTTTCATGATGGCAATACGGCTGCCCATGCGGATCGCTTCGTCCAGATCGTGAGTGATAAAAAGCGTGGTCTTTTTCATCGTCTTTGACAGTTCGAGGAATTCGTCCTGCAGACCGCGCCGGATCAGCGGGTCCAGCGCGCTGAACGGCTCATCCATTAAAAGGATATCCGGGTCCGCAGCCATGGCGCGGGCTAACCCTACTCGTTGCTGCATTCCGCCTGACAGCTCGCTTGGAAGGCGATCGCCGTAGCCTTCGAGATGCACAAGCTCGATGACCCGTTCAGCATGCTGTGCGCGGGTGAAGGCATCAACATTTCGCAGCTCAAGCGCAAAAGCCACGTTGTCGCGCACGGTGCGATGCGGCAGAAGCGCCATGTTCTGGAATACCATTCCGATCTTGTCGGCACGCAGGATTCGAAGCTGTTCTGCGTCAAGCTCACCGACGTTCACACCGTTTATCAGTATCTCGCCGCCGGTTGGTTCGATAAGCCGGTTTATGTGCCGGACTAGAGTCGATTTGCCCGAACCCGAAAGACCCATGATGCAGAAAATCTCTCCTTCTCCAACCGAGATTGAGACATCTTTAACCCCGACTACCGCCTGATAGCGCTCCAGCACCTCAGCTTTCGAAAGGTTTTCCCGGCGCACCGCTTCCATAGCCTCTGCTGCCCGGTCGCCAAAGATTTTCCAGACATTCCGCGTGACGACCACGCCTTCATTTTTCATGTTGTTCACGCGCGCGCCTTTTCTCGTTTGGGATCAAGAAACGGGATGTCGACGACCTGCGCCGGTAGCCGTTTCATGTGACCGTCAAGCTTCCCGACCTCCAACTCCGTTCCGATGTCGGCAGTTTCAACAGCCACCCGTGCCATCGCGATGGCATGCCCTAACTGGGGAGAGAAACAACCACTGGTTATTATGCCAACCTGCTCTCGCCCGATGAAAACTGCATCGCCATGCAAAGGTGGTTCATTACCCGTAAGGTGAAGTCCGACAAGCTTTCGCCGCACGGCGCCGGCATTCCGTTCCAGCGCAGCGCGACCTATAAATTCGGGCTTCTTGAAGTCCACCGCAAAGCCTAGCCCGGATTCCATCGCGTCAGCATCGGGCCCAAACTCGGCACCCGCGATCATCAGGCCGGCTTCTATGCGGAGCATTTCAAGGGCCTGCCCGCCCATCGGGACCAACCCGTGCGGCGAACCGGCTTCCATTAATCCGTCCCAAATCTCTACAGCGTCGTTTCGGTCGCAAAACAGCTCATAGCCAAGCTCTCCGGTGAACCCCGTCCGGCAAAGCATGAACATCGGCCCGTCACGGTCACGAAGCCGCGCTACCGTGAAACCGAACCATTTGAGATTCTCGAGCGAAGGGCGTGATGGTTGGGTAAAGACGATATCCTTTAGGATATCGCGGGATTTCGGCCCCTGAATGGCAAGATTCACCATGCGATCACCGGGTGAGAGAACGCGCGCATTCAAACCCAGGTGTTTTGCTTTCTCCCGCAGGTGCAAAGCAGAATTGTCCGACCCACAGCACCAGCGAAAGGCGGTGTCCTCAAGCCGGAAAAGTGTACCGTCATCCAATACTGATCCGCGCTCGTCGCACATCAGGGCATAGCATCCGCGATGAACCGACAGCTTTGATACATCTCGCGTCAGGCATGCTTGCAAAAGGTCAAGTGCGTCCGGCCCTACTATGTCGAACTTGCGCAAACCTGACATATCCTGAAGAGTCGCTGCGCGTTTGCAGGCCCAGTATTCTTCAACTGCGCCGGTGGCGTCGTATTGCGTTGGCATCCAAAGATCGCGAGAGACGTGAAAAGACGACGTCAGCTTCGACGTCCGTGGATGAAACGCGGAATGTGCTGTCATTTTCACTGCGTCCTCGGGGTTGGCACGCCAAGCAACAGAGTGCGTGATCGTGCTGTTTTTCTCATAAACTCGAACGTGCACGTCGGTTGGGTTCCACCCGTTGATGGGGTCGACATCGTCTGGACACGCCGTCGAAACGCAGACGAGATCAGTCAGGGCTTGCATCGCAACGTAGTCGCCGGGGCGTGACCATGCTTCGTCACTGGCGATCGCGTTATCTGCCCAGTCAATCCACGAGTTGAAGAAGAAGTTTATTGCCGGCCATGCTCGTCTGCGGCCTATACCGAAGGGCTCGAAGGCGTCGCTAATGTTGTCTGAACAATTCAGGTGTCCGGGAAAACCACGCTCTTCGTACCCGCGCGCAGTACACGCAAGCGCAAACGTGTCATGCCGCCCGACGGTGTCCTGCCTAACCGCCAGAAGTGGCTTGATATCCTGATCGAAGAATTTGTCGTGCAAACCCGGAAGCGGATAAGCGCTGCGGGCCATGGTTCGAGAGACTGTCGAGTCGATATATCGTTCTATACCGGCATCAAGCGTATCAGCTCTCATCGCCATAAAGTCGGAACATTGCTGGCCCTCAACATCGATCACCTGTATGAACTGCCCTTTATTGACAGAATACGCTCTTGCCGTACCTCGTGTGACCCGCCATTCATCGACGATTTTACCAAGTGGTTCCGGCAGAGATGCTCTTTCAATTTGGTTTTCGGGCAGTTTGACCTCGACACGAAATGCGCCACCACCACCGGTTTCAATAAAACCCGGCGTCACCGGAGCTATTATGAAGACTCTGGCAGACTGCCGCATCCTGAAGATGTAATTTTCACCTGCTTCCGTCGAAGATTCGAAGATTTGGATGCCGCGCGACGTGTCAAGGCTTCCGCCCCGTGAAGTGACGAGCTCACTCATCATTCGATTGTCATAGTTCGCGGTTTCCAATGGTTCCGACAATTCGCCCGGCACATCCAACGACGAAATGCCAAAGATCGGCTCGTCATCAGAAAGTGCGGTCAACCATGCCCGAGCGCCACCATCGACTTGAGTGATCGACACAACGGCGTCTTTTGGAACACGCAGTGTCCCGGCCTCACCAAAACCAACGTCCAGCCGCATAGTGCCTGGCTGCTTAAGCCCGGAATATCGGCGTCTTAGGACTTGCTGATCCGCTGGAACATTCAGCATGTTTCTTGCAGTGTTGGAGACATATCTCTTTGTACCTTCACTAGAGCTCCGCTTTGTAACCGGTTACATTTTTGGGTAAAACTTTAACACGAGCATCTTGAATTCTTTAGAAATTGACATGTAACCGGTTTCAATGAACATAATTTGAAAGGATTCGTCAAATTAATTTGGAGCTGGGCATTAGCAAGATGAGAAAACCGCCGGGCAGGATCAGAGACGTAGCCAAAGAAACAGGTCTTTCGATTGCCACGATCTCTCGGGTGATGAACGGTTCGAAAAGCGTAAGTCCTAAAACCCGAAAGCGTGTACTTGAAGCATGCGAGCGGCTGGATTACCTCCCGAATCCCGCAGCTCGCGCACTTTCAACAAACAAGTCCAATACGATCGCAGCCATTATCCCAACAATTGAGCATTCCGTCTTTGCGAAGTTTATAGCCGGAATCGAACAAGCGCTTGGTACACGGGGCTATTCACTGGTCCTAGCCATATCAAACGGCGAAGACGAAGAAGAGTTGAAGGCAGCCCGCAAGCTTCTCGGCATGGGTGCCGAGGCATTTATCCTAAGCGGTGCAGCTCACAGCAAAGAGTTGCTGGATATGTTCCTAAGAAGGCAGGTGCCGATCGCGTTCACCTCGATTTGGGACCCGAACCTCAAAATTCCAACTATTGGCTACGACAACAGCAAACTTGCCGCCGAGGCGGTCCGCTATCTGGCATCTCTAGGTCACCAAAGGATTGCAATTTTTCATGGCCCGCTGAAAACCAGCGACCGAACGTTGGCGCGGCGTCAAGGAGCAGAAACAGTAAATACACCTTTAGTCGAGCTGGAGTTCCACGAGACCGAACTCAGCGTATCGGGTGGCCGCGTAGCGGTACGCGAGGTGTTACATGGCAAGGTAAGGCCTACAGCCGTATTGTGTTTCTCTGATGTTTTGGCGCTCGGAGTTTATTTTGGGTTGAGAGAAGCCGGGCTAGAGGTTCCTGACGATATGTCAGTCATGGGGTTCGACAATCTGGACTGGGCAAAGGAAACACACCCCCCGTTGACCACCATCAACCTTCCCGCAGCCGAAATGGGTAAGGCAGTTGCCACGCAGATCATGGACCACCTTGAGACAGGCGTTCCGCTGCATCGAGAAAATCTGGATGCAGAAATTGTCAGACGGTCTTCGGTGAAAGAAATAAAATGACCTATTTCGACAGCGCGAATTGAGCGCCTAAAGCCTCGAATGACTGCCGTTGAGGCGTAGAAGCGTTATTTGAAGTTGAGGGATCACATCCGGTGACGCGTCCTCACAGAAATGAGGGGCACTACTAAGAGGCCTTTTTCTTCCTTTCCCGCGCAATCGAGCCGCTCGATTTTTTCAGCTCTGAAAACTACATGGGGTATCAGCGCGATGCCCACTTGATCGACGTCTGCAATCAACGCTCACATCTCGAGATTTGGTCATACCCAGTTTGCCAAAATCTCGGGGAACCGTCGGACGATGGCGACGGCAGTTTCACCACCAAAATCTTTATGACACTACGGCAACTTTAGGTGATTTCCTTTCCCAGTTTGGATAATTCAAAGAAATCAATAGCCATCCACTTTGTGACCAAAAAAAACCTTGGTCACTTCCTCGATTATATCCCATTCCAACCGCGTTCCGTCACGTACGAACAAACTTTCTCCTGCTCGCAGGACACATACTTCGCCGCTAATTTTGTTCGTCAACTGGCATCGTCCAGATAATATCGTCATAAGCTCATCGCCCTGCTCTGTGCATTCGAACACGCCCCTGGAGCAGCGCCAGATACCGGCCCGTGTCGTATCTCCGGGCCCACCAGCGTCAAGCCGACCTGACGCATATGGATTGCCAGAAACGATACGGTAGGCACTTTTAGGGTTGTCAAACGGCCAAGGTTCAAGAGCGCCAACATTATCGCCAAGTATGTATTTAATCATTTGTCTTCCGCCGAGCCATCACGTGGTGCATGACAAGATTAAGCACCTCGACGTCGTTCTGGTTGTACGTCTGATAGCGGAACCGGACAGTTCCCCGATCTGGCTTTGAGCGAGATGGAGTGAGCAACTCGACCGTGATACGCGCGCGAAGCGTGTCGCCCGGAAATACGGGTGCGAGCCACCGCACCTCGTCCATGCCGTGGCCTCCCAGGTTGGTGCCGGTTAGCACACCAGTGTCACGAAACAGTCGGAAGGTGAGAGCTATTGTTTGAAAGCCACTTGCAACGACGCCACCGAAAATCGAATCCGTCGCCGCTACTTTGTTCACGTGGAATGGTTGAGGGTCATACGTGAGTGCGAAGTCGATTATAGAGCCTTCGGTAAGCGTAATCCCACCGGTATCAAAAACATCACCAACTGATAGATCGTCAAAGTATTTGCCGCTAATCATCTCGAAATAATAGGTAAATAGCAACTTGCTCGTCAATGCGGAACCTTATGAGTCGTCCGAGGGCCAGACGATGTAACAACCGCAGCGAACGTTTGGTCCGCGCCAAAATCAGACAGTAGACGAAAATAGGGTCGATTATTCGTGGTGGGTGCTGCAAACGAAACCGGGTGTAACGATAACGCGGCTGGTATTTAGCAAAGCCCAATACCCACTTTCGACCAGGCTGCCGTCTGGAAACATTCGAAAAACTATAACGCTGCTGCCGCTTTCCCCAAAGCGCTCTGATCTGTGACACGTTGCGGAGCCTTCTTTATGCTCGTTGCACTCTAGCCTCCATGATCGTTCGACCTCGTGGCCATCCCAAGTGTAGACACCTTGGTCACCAGCAACCGAGTATGTTTGGTTAGGACGGTCAGGGTGGATGCAACTCATTTCTAAAGCTTTTGCAGGAGCATACGGCGGCACCATCAGGGTTAATGCAAAAATCCAATTTCCCGTCTTTGTCATGTCGACAGAATGTGCCGATCATTCCAAGTACTGCAAGCCCATTAGGGCGTGATAAAGTTAATATTCTTTAGTCTTTCTATTCGATTGGCCGCTTTCAAGATAACAACAGGAGATTTGGAAGTCGCTTATTCCTAAAGTTTTTGCGTACTTGGGGGTTGTTGCTTGCGTCAATCAAGATACCAGCCTTTCGCCAAGCATGCCCCGCAAGTGCGCTTCAAAGAAAAGAAGCAATATGGCTGTTCGCAATGAAGATGACATTCCTTGGCCCGAAAATTCTCGGGCATTGGTTGTCTAATTCAAATCTAGTCAGCAACAACCGCAAAAACTTCTACAGGCTCCCTGATACCCTTCATTTCCACCTCTCCCCGGCTTTCCGCTTGGATAGCGCCCTCAACTGCGGCCCAAGTGCGTGGAGAGATCAGAATCTCATCGTTCGCAGCCATGTCGCATAGCCGGGCAGCAGTATTGATAGATGTTCCGGAAGCGGTGTAGTCATAGCGCCCGGCCGAACCTACGATGCCGACCGTGGCATAGCCAAAGGAAATACCGACACCAAAGCCCAATCGATGGCCCAGTTTTCTCCATTTGGCGCAGAGCTCTCGCATTTTGG
Organism: Ruegeria sp. YKSD179; assembly: GCF_059612885.1. NCBI lineage: Bacteria > Pseudomonadati > Pseudomonadota > Alphaproteobacteria > Rhodobacterales > Roseobacteraceae > Ruegeria > Ruegeria sp. YKSD179. The sequence continues at coordinate 59,334 of NZ_JBXWRL010000013.1, forward strand.
CACGCATTGCCAGCGCGAGCTGCACTGCGCAGCCCGCGGGATCATCACAAGGGATAGGGTCATTGAAAATAATCATGATGCCGTCGCCGGCCCGCTGATCGACGCCGCCGCCATACTGGTCGATCAACTCACTCATTTCCTGATGATAGGTTTGGAGGATTTCGATGGTTTCCTCGGGTTCTGCGGCCTCACAGAACGCCGTGAAGCCGCGCATATCGCAAAACAAGGTCGCGATCAGAGCACGATGAGAGGACAGCATGCTATCGTCGCCCGCGCTCACTACAGCGTCAGCGACAGCAGAAGGTAGAAAACGTTTAAGGCGTCCCAAGCGTTCAAGTTCACCGACTTGGGATTTAACGCGGTCGCCCAATTCAGCGTTCAGGTTCTCGAGTTCTTTGAACTGCCTCACATTGTCAATCGCGATCACTGCTTGGGCAGCGAAAAGCTTTAGAATCTCAATATCGTCGTTGCTGAATTCTTCGACATGAAGTCGATAAAGAGCGATTACACCAATTGCGCGGTCGCCCTTGATCAGCGGCACGTATAGCAATGTGCGCATACGCTCCAGTTTCCAAGTGTTCTTCAGTTGATTTGAAATCGCCGTGCCTTCCGCCAACGCTTCGATATCTGGATACTGGCGTACCTCCATGGAGCGAACTGCTTCTACCGAAAGCGAGGTTTCATCCTTCATCGAATGTGGATTCGCCCGAAGAAAGTCCACATACCCAGACTGCTCGACATTAGCGGCCGCTAAAATAAGGTGCCGGTCGTCAGCATCACGAAGCAGCAGTCCCGCATGCGGTGCACGACAGAGTTTGGCAGCGCGATTGATGATCGCATCGAAGACTGGTTGCTCATTGTCAGGGTTAAGGCTGATAACCTCCAATATCTCGCGGTTGGCCTTTTCCCGCATGAGCCGCTCTTGCACTTCGCGGAACTGGCGCACATTTTCAACGGCGATGACCGCCTGAGCGGCAAAGGTTACCACCAATTCAATTTCATCTTGTGTAAAGGCCTTCACCTCGCGTCGGAATAATGTGATGCACCCTATTGCTTCACCATCGAGCAGAAGTGGAACACCCAGGATGGTCCGCATGCCTTCGACTTCAACCATTGCGACCCGACCGGGATCACCTTGGCGGTAAAGGTCGGTATCCACCAAGTCTTCAACCTGTACGATTGAGGCTGTCCGCATTGAAACAGCGGGTACAAGTTTACTGTCCAAAAGACGCGTGGTCTTTCCCACGGTTAAATGACGCAATCCCTCTCCAAAATGTGCTTCCAGCGTCCAATGACTGCGCATGTCGTTCAGGATGACGAGATTGGCCAAGGGCGCTCCTGAAAGACGTGCTGCATTTTTCAGTATCGTTTCGAAAACAGGCCCGGAATCTGTTCGCGACGCGCTGATCGCTTGCAGTATTTCGCGCATTGCCGCTTCCCTTTCACGCAAGATCGCGACTTCGGCATTCACGCTTTCCAAATCTGTAGTCACCCTAACCTCTGCTCAAAACCCGACCGGTTCGTTTCCAATGGGTACCACACTAACAAACGGCAGCATTGTCAGCATCGAGCCCTAAGCAGATAATCAATCCATTGATGTTACCGCCTGTTTCGATAACCCGACAGTTGTCGTCCGGTCACGACCGACCAAGAACGAAAATACTATGGACAAAAATGCCGCGCGGGATGAAGGGAAAGTCTGTTTTTCTGAAGTTTCGAGAATTGCAGGCAAGCTTTGGTTTTAAGCAGTAAATTTTGCAAAATAGCAACAATGATGTCCGTTCGAACCCTTTGGTTCTACATCAATTGGCAAAAGCTGACCTGACCTAAACTTTTTTTGAATACGTGCCAAACTGTGTCAGCATTTGTTAATAGGTAAAGTTAAAGGTTAGGACACGTTATGTCACCAAGACTGATCGAAGATGTCGCTGGCCGTCCGTTTCTGATCAGCAAAATCGAGAAACCGGAATTTAGCCGACGTTTTGCCATCTATTGCCTCGGTAGTGCCACGCGCAACGGGGTAAACTTCGCTCGTATCTCGAGTTAATACTATGGCAGATATCTCACCGGAGGGAGCCATCGCACGCGTACGCGCAGCCAAGTCAATCGGCGCGCGCGTAACTATTCGCTGTACATCGACTTCCGAGTTCAAAGCTATACAGACAGCCATTCGCGAACTCGACAGGCCGAAAAACGTTGGCGTCCGCCTGGAGCTTGAAAGGCCGAAAGCAGGAAGCCTGCAACCACGCGTATTGTTCAGGTCTTAACGCAGTTTGTTCCAACCTGAAGTATAAGCTTCGACGAATAGTGCGAAAGTACTCAATCATAAGGTGCCAGTTGGCCACTCCAAAGGCCTTTGAGTACCGCACTGTAACTAGCGGCTGGATCGTCCACAAATCAGACCAGGACATTCCTGCGGCCAACTTCCAGTCATCGCAAAAGGTCTCATCGAAGGGTCAAAGCGGAAGTTGCTTTCTCGAAAATGTCAGGATCATCCTGCACAGTCGCGAGCAATGCGGCACCTTCCAACTTAGCGAGCACCGCTAATGCGTCAGAATGCGGATCGTCGCTTTCCGGAAATGCCCCGGTAAGTCGATCGGCCAATGCCTGAAAGAACCTTTTGGCCGCCTCCGTGACCGGCTCAGGCAGACCTCCGCTTTCGGCTGCAAGCAAACCACAAAGGCACATCTTTCCGTCCTGCCGCAGGCTTTCCGCGAATAGCGCGCGCAGGCGTCCGACCCGTGTATCCAACGGGCATTCATCCAGCGTTTCAAGGAAACGGGACGTGTAATCCCTGGCAAGTCGAGCGACCAGGTCCGCCTTGGTAGGGAAGTAATGATGTATACCTGCGCTGGTCAGCCCGGTGTCGCGTGCAACGTCTCGGAACGAAAAGCCGTTGTAGCCGCCGGTGCGGACCCGCGCCTCGGCGGCGGCAAGGATCTTCTCTTCTGATGTCATGCCATCGCCCTCGATAATTCCCTGTGCGCTGTATCCACCGCTTCAAGGGCGCCTTCGAGGAACCCTCCGTGCGACGGCGCCGTTTCAGTTCCCGCAAAGATCACCCTATGGGAAGGAGTGAGTGCACCATACTCTGGATGGGAGGTTGCCGGTTTGAGGTCGGCAGAAGTGGCGGTTGCCGTGTCGGCGCTCCAATCCTTGAAGAATACGGCGCGAGGATCGGCTGCTTCGGGGCCAAACAGGCGACCCAGTTGCGTCACCGCGAGCGCTTCGAACCCGGATTGCCGAGCCGCGCCGGGCGAGGCAAAGCCGAACAGAGCGCCCTCGGTTCCGTCCAGGGGTGAAGCGTCATGTATTTCCGCCAGCGGACCTTGATGCGAGATTGCGTCGCCATTCAGGCCCGCACCCCGCCAGAATGGGGTGTTGTAGACGGCAACGAATTTGGCATGCCCGGCCATCCAAGTTGGCACATCTGGAACGACCACCCCCATCTGCGCAGCAAGACGCGGCGGCAATGCCAAAACCACGCGGTCGGCGCGCAATGAAAACCCGTCTCCGCTCAGGGTGACGCATCCGTCTTCTTCGATCACACGCCGAACCGGGTGTTCAAGGCGCAGCTTGTCGCCAAGCCTCTGGGCGAGCGCGTCGGTTATCTGGGCGAGCCCGCCGGCAACGCGCAGCGCGCCACCCATCGTGGCCAAGTCGAGATCGCGGCGCACATTCCCCTGCGCATCTTCGAAGACCAATCGACCATCGCTATGTTGCGGAAATACCCGTAGCCCAAGCTTGTTAAGCAGGGCCAGCATTCGGTGGTTGTGTGGCCAGATCCACGAAGGGCCAAGATCATAACCGTCCTGTGAGAGAACGCGACCGCCCGCGCGGTCGCGCGTTTCCAGCAATAGCACGTCGCGTCCTTCAGGCTTCAGCATGTGCGCCAGCGCGAGGCCCGACAACCCCGCGCCGACGATGGCAATTTCTACATCTGGCTTCATGCCACGCGCTCGGCGACGTGACTTAGGTGGCCTGTCTTAACCCAAACGCGCGCCCCTTCTGCACCTGTGGTCGCCTCGAAGCTCGCCCCGACGGGCAGGCGCAACCAATCCCAGCGGGACAGGGTATCGCCACCCTCGTTCAGGCTTCCATCGATCACAAAAATCTCGAGCCCGCCAGAGGCATCAAGCGTGCGTACCGTACCAGCATCCCAGTGTTCCATTGCAACAGTTTCACGCACATCTGTGTGAAGGGGCAACTTGGAAACACCTTCTTCCGTTTCAATCCAGCCCGCATTACCGGTGTCGATCTGCACCTGAGTACGGTCGGTCGGATCGAATTGGTGGAGTTTTACCAAGATCGTCGCGCCGTCCTGTGCTGCGGGTGTATGAGACGAAGTCGGCGGGTTCCGCACGTAGGAGCCAGCCGGAAAATCTCCGTCCTCGTCCTGAAAGGTGCCGTCAAGCACCAAGTATTCTTCGCCTCCGTCATGCGTATGGGCAGAGAAGGCGCTGCCTGGCGCGAAACGGACTATGGTGGTAGCGCGAGCGACTTCCTCTCCAATCCGGTCAAGCATCTTGCGCTCAACTCCGGGCATAGGGGAAGCAACCCATTCGTTCTCGTTGAAGCGCACAAGGGTACGTTTGTTGAAGTCAGCATTCACGCGCATGGTTTGGTCTCCTTTTAGTGTCGCTGTGTACGAGCAGTTTGGTTTTGCTTACCAACTGATAGGTAAGTTGTTTGTATACGTCGCCATTGCAACAGGGATCGCGCGTTCGTGAAGCTTTGACAAAAATCCAACGACTGGCAGCTTGTTGCGCAAAGCGGTCATTGAAGAAGTTTTACGGTTGGCATCATCGAGTCCAAAGCGGATATGACCCGTTGTCTTCCTTCCTCGCAGTTTCTACGGTTTAATTTCGGGATGACGTGACGGGCAGGCGTTGTCGTACCAACTCGACAAACCATTTGACGCCCTGCGCTAACGCATCGTCGTTGAAGTCGTACTCGGGGTTGTGCAAGGGGGCGCTATCCCCGTTTCCAATATTGACAAACGCGCCTGGAGCTATCCGCAAAGCCCGGGCAAAATCCTCGGAGGCTCCCATTCGTGGGGCATCCGGGTTTGTTTTAGCGGAACCGAATACCGCTTCTGCAGCTTTCAAGGCATGCTCAGTCGCACGATCGTCGTTAACTAAGGGGATGAACACACGGTCGTACTTGATCTCAACAGAGCAGCCATGAGCATTAGCAATTCCTTCAGCGATGCGGCTCATGGTTTCTTCTATCCGCAAACTGACATTGTCATCGAAATGCCGGCAATCGCCTTCGACGATGGCTTCACTGGCGATAGCGTTCTTGATATTGTCACCCTGTATCGACGTCACTGAAACTACAGCGAGTTCAGCAGGATCAATCGCCCGAGCTACGATTGTCTGAAGCTCGCTCACAATCGAACACGCACATAAGATCGCATCCCTGCAATCGTGGGGACGCGACGCGTGCCCACCATTTCCGCGCACAACAATCCGAAAACCATCTTCCGCACCCATGAACGGTCCGGGTCGGACTTCGAACGATCCCACTGGCAAACCGGGTTTGTTGTGCAACCCGTAAATCTCGTCAAACGGTATACGCGACCCAAGTCCATCACGGATCATCGCCTTCATTCCCTGACCCCATTCCTCGGCAGGTTGAAAAACAAACTTTACCGTACCGTCGAAACCACCTTCACTTGCCAGAATTGCTGCTGTCCCCAACAATATGGTGGTATGCCCATCATGACCACATGCGTGCATCAGCCCCGGTTTTTCCGAAGAATAGCTTAGGTTAGTCGTTTCGTGGATTTTCAAGCAGTCCATGTCAGCGCGAAGTGCGACTGTACGGTCGCCGTTCCCAAAACGCAGCGTTGCTACAATGCCTGTGTTTCCAACGGCTGTCTCAATGTCCTCGATTCCAAACTCTCGTAGCCTCTGGGCCACGAAGCGCGCAGTTTCTTTTTCCTCGAAGCCAAACTCTGGGTTCCGATGCAAATGGTGCCGCCATTGGCGCATCGTCTTGTCGAGTTCAGTAAGAACCAAATTACTATCCATACGACCCATATTTTGTCACCTTGTGCGGGACATCAAGAGCTTTCGTACAAAGGCGGCTCTGTCCGAAAGGCAGAGTTGGACACCTCGCAACGTTGGGTTTGCCATCCGTCTCAAATCAGCCATCTTACGCAATCTTCTGATGAATGTGGCGAGCCCAAAGCGGACCATATAAATTGGCGGTGTTGAGGGTTAGATTTGAGGCAGTAAATCAAAAAGGGGCCTAAGCGATGCATCCTACCGAAAAGGTTGTCCGGCAGTTCCACGAGTCATGGGACATGCGTGACCCTGATCGTGGTGCGGAGGTTATCGCCGAAGATTGTGCGTTCGAAGATGTCGCCCGCGGCGAAATGCTTCCAGGAAAAGATGCATACAAAGCCGACTACTATCGCTGGCGTGAAGCTTTCCCAGATGGGCTTTGCAAAGTGGAAAACGTCATCGTCAGCGATGATGGACAATGGGCCACGGTTGAGTTTCGCAATACGGGCACCCACACAGGAATTCTTCGATCAAGCCTAGGAGATTTTCAGCCGACAGGTAAACGAGCCGAAGTTCGATACTGTTCGGTTATGCGCGTTAAAGACGGGAAAGTTGTTGAGGGTCGCGACTATTATGACAGCGCAACTATAGTCCGACAGCTTGGGTTGGTTCGTTAACTAAAAAATAAGGCTATTGGAAAGTATGCGAAATGTGGGCTGGCATGCGATGCATTGGCTCACTTCAACCGAAGGATCGACGCTTTGACTTTCACGTGCATGTAGTCGACGCTCGACCGGAATGCTCAAAAATCAGTTTCTAGCCCCAAGCAGATATCGATTGTCAGGACAACTCGGTTGCCCTGCTAACATCTAGGCTAAGGTAGAATGTGGATGACATTTTAGGGTTCACGAATTGCAATTTTTATGGTGGCCAGCATCGTAGGCTATTCGGAAATGATGTCTCGCAACCGGAGTAAAAACATAGACGCAGTTTGTCAGTTAAACTCACAAAAACATGAACCGACCTTCGAATTGCTGGATTGTCGCCTCGCTAGGTGTGTTCGCTGAATTTCTTTGGTTGTCGGCGGAGTCGAAGCCGAGCCGTGACCCGAAAATGCAAATTCATGCGCGTTTAGGCCGTTTTTACCCCGAAGCAGCAACTACTATGCAAAAGACGGGTTTGTTCGCGTAACGGGTGATCACGAAAAATCCGTGAATGGTTGCATTGAGCCAGTACCGGAAGTGTATTGTAATTGACACTCGTCAACGTTGTTCTCAATCTACCTAGGTTGTCTTCGAGTTTTCTACCAAGCGCCGAAGTGCTGACCCGCCAACAATATGTGTCATTTTAACTCAAATTTACAATTCCAGAATTTCTGACACCTCACGAGCGAGCGAACGTATTTCGTCCGAGGCAGCTCCGGTTTTCTTAACTTCGATTGCACCCAAACCGCGGCCCAGAGCTTCTGCATAGATCACTCTGTTTGCCAGTGATGACTTTAGCTGCATTGCCTCAAGCTCGGCAACTGATTTGGCGACATGTTCACCTACCCGGGTACCAACACGTGTTCGGTTCATCACGATATGCGTTGGTTTCCCAGTCCGGTCGGCCAAATCTAAGATATCATGGGTTGCCCAGACATCAGCCTGGCTGGCTGAGACGGGCACCAGCACCAAATCCGAATCTCGCAACACCCAACGAACGTCACTGTCAGCCTTGGGCGGGGTATCAATCAAAATAACATCGACTTCGCTACCAACTCCACGAATGGCGCGTGAAATCCCGTATGATGTCGCGGTTGCGAACTGGAGGTTTGTATTTTCCCCCAGCGTCTCTTCGCGAATATCCATCCATTTCCCAAGACTGCCTTGGGGATCAGTGTCCAATAGAGCCACGCTTTTGCCTTCGGACAGATACGTGATTGCCAAGTTGGTCACTAGCGTCGTCTTGCCTGCGCCCCCCTTCTGCTGTGCTACACAGATGATACGACCGTTCATATGCTAAGCCTCCAAAGAGTTTTTCTGCGGTGCAGCATATCGTTTAGTGAATGAAAAGGCGATAGGGTCGTCGCATGAAAATTTCTGGCAGAGATTCGAAAACCGGTTGGAACGAAAGTTTACGGCAAACACTAGTTTCGTAGGCAAACAACACTCTCGATCCGCCTAAATTTCATCGGTCTCATTGTCCGCGGCTGTAATGGCAGCAAGGGCGTTTTTCAATTCGATGCGCAGCTGCTTGAAGCGATCATTCCCCATTCGTTTTGATAGTTCACGATCTATCTCTGCAAAGGCATCCATCGCCACTTTGTGCGCCCTTAGTCCCTTTTGGGACCGAACGATGATCTTTGCCCGGCGATCGCTGGGGTCCGGGAATCGGGCCAAATAGCCCAAAGCGATCATTTCATCGACGATTTCGGCCATAGCCTGTTTCGTCATATTGGCCATGCGGGCCAGTTCGGTCAGTCGACACCCGTCCGCTGGCAAGTGAATGAAAACCGGGTTGAACGTGCGGCGGCCATCGGGAAAGGTCTCTTGGATCTTGGCTATGTGCCGATAGTCAATCCACTCGGCCATGTGAAACAGCAAAAATTGAAGAGGTGGATCGCCGGGTCTGCCTTGGCGGAGCATCGCGATACCATCGGCCTGCAGCTCGGTGAGCTGTTCTTCGGAACCAGAAAAATCGGACAAGTCGCTTCCCCTTGACATATCGTCAGGTTGCTTGATTATATTTAGTCAGGCAACCTGACCAAAGGAGATTCGCGATGACACTTTCAAACGGATGCAATCACGTCACAATCGTAACAAAAGACGTAGATCGATTTATCGAGTTCTACACAACCATCTTTGAAGCCGAAGTGCGTTTGGATCTGGACGAAGGCATGCTGCGACATGCTTTGATTGATATGGGTTGCGACTTTTGCCTGCACCCGTTTCAGGTGAATTGGCAAAGCGAACATGAAGAAGGGCTTTCCGAGATTTTTGCCCGTGGGCATGTCGATCATTTTGCCCTAAACATCTCAGATGAGAGTTCGTTCGACTTGCTTCGTAAACGTCTCGTTGAATGCGGCGCCAGCGAAGGGCGCGTCCGGGATTTTGGGATAGTACAAGTTTTGTCTTTCCAAGACCCTGACGGAATGGAGTGCGAGTTGGCTCTTTGGAAGGAGGGCGAACCACTGACAATGGCCGAAAGCAAATCCGAAGCTTATGCAGCTTGAATAAGCGAAATTTTACTGACGCAGACCATCCATTTTCACAATGGATCAACAGAAACGGCCTGCATCTGATACCCAATATCGAGTGACGAAACGCCATCGGAAAACCCAACAGATCGCGTTGCGTCACCCCTGGTCAGTAGTCCGGAAATAACCACAGCCTCGAACAATCCATTTATCGAAAATCCTTCCGGGTAGTTGACTACTATCATCTGGTTTCGGGGCGGAGGCGGTGTGTGAACACAAGCTCCTGCAAATGGAACCAAAACAAACTCGGTAACCGACTTGCGCAACGGCAGGCCCCTTGGTGAGATTGCCGCGGCGACGGGTCATGCAGAATCCTACATTCGCACCGGTGCTGTCAGACGAATTCGAACTCGTCTCCGTTAGGCCAGTGACACTGTCCTTTATCCCGCACAAAGTTCGCGCCACTCGGCAAGAGCAGCGGCGCGTGTCAGCTTAAAGGTGTCTCGGCTGGTGAGCGATCTTTCCTGGTTAAAATGATTGTAGACGGAAGAATGGACGGAGGCGAATTTCTGCAAACTTCGCATCCGCCTAAAGCGTTGCATGGCGCGTTCTCTTCGTCGGAACGGCAGGTGCGAATTCTCAACGCGATTGTTGAGCCACCTTCCAGTACGTTGCTTTTCCAGCGCTCCTATTTCTCGGAGCGCCGCCTTGTAGGAAGCGAAGCGGTCCGTGACTATCTCTTCAGCGCAACCATGGCGCTTCATCAATTTCTTGAGGAATTTCAGTGCTGCGGCTTTGTTTCGACGTTTAGTGACAACAGCTTCCAACACCTCGCCCTCATGATCTACGGCGCGCCAAAGGTAGTGACGCTTGCCATTCACCTTCACGAAAACCTCGTCCACATGCCACTTCCATTTCGAGAATGCACGAAGTTGTTGGACGCGTTTTCTTCGGATCTCCGCAGCAAACACCGGGCCGAACCTGTTCCACCAGTAACGGACTGTTTCGTGACTCACGTCAATGCCTCGCTCGTGCAGCAGGTCTTCGACATTCCGAAGCGAAAGCGGAAAACGGATGTAAAGCATCACCGCCAGGCGGATGATCTCGGGACTGGTTTTGAAGTATTTGAAGGAGGCAGGTTTGGTCATTCCCACACGCTATGCAACCACCCTGCCCCGCTCAAGCCAAGTTATTCTGACAAGACCAATCCGATAATCAGCGTAATTATTGTTTTTCCCATTTGAAAGTCCCTCTTTGTGCATTCAATTAGCGTCGCCGATTTCAAAAAGGCGGCCGACAGTTTGGGCATCGCGAATGTGACCGAAGTTTTTCAACCTAAATGCAGTCCTAGCGAGCTTGTTCTCCGACACCGTATCTTAAGCGGTATCGGAGTGCCGTGTGGCGATTGCAGAACGTTAGCGGTTTGCAGCCCAGCATGCTTCATAGCCCTGTCGGAAATAAGGTTCAAAGCGTGAGTCGTATCCGTCATGCCGTTCATACGCCATGCTCATGCTCGCCTTGGCATCGCCCGTACCAGCGACACAACCATCATCATAATAGGCCTGCTCATTGGAGCCCGGTGTCAGGCCGCTGGAGGGTGTTGGGTTCGTATATCCCGTGTCTTCGACGCATCCAGCGAGTGATGCAGCAGCCAACATTGCTGTTACCAGCGCAATTCGTGTCTTCATTGGTGGTTTCCTCTATTCTGGCGCACCAATCGTTCCACCATTCCTATGGCAGATCTTGATTGCGCCTGTTAAACCTAGCGACCGCGGGTCGCAACATCCTTGACCTGTATCAACTACTTGTACGGTCCGCAGGCGATCGTAAGAGTAAGTGCTGCACCTCTTTTCTTGATTATGATCTTCGACCAAAATTTCTGTTTGGCTTAGTGAGAAACATCCTCTTCAATCACAAATGGATTTTACCGAAGCCTTCACCGCCTCTGCCGAAAAGATCTTGTCCATCCACCCATGCTTGAAGATAACCGGTTCGGCCTCCTCGATGGCCTTCATACAGCCATCAGAAAGTTTGCCACCTGGCTGGACGCCAAATGCAACGGCCAAGAGGATCGTCAGGTGGCCAAGCAGGAAGTCCTCGGCTGCCTGATAGGGGATACCCCGCCGCGCGGCCTCATCCGTGGCGTCTTTCAAGACCTTGGCAAAAGTTGCCCCAACGGATTCCGACAAGGCCGGTTCCAGAAGAGCCATCTGCTCGACTGTCACACGGTGAGACCGCATGACAGGGCCGTAAAAGACCCGGGCGATTTCCTCGCATTTGGCATAATGTTCTTCCGGGCCTTGGGCCAGGGCACATACGATGTGTTGCTTGGCCGCGATGCCACCGAAGTAGTCGGTCTTGGCATCCATGTCAGTCTCGTCATTGAAAAGCGGCGGGTGACAAGGATGCGCTACGAAATAGGTGATGTCATCGCGTGTCGGCAGGGTGTCGGCGTGTGGCGCTGCGGCATCCAGCATGATCACGGCGGTGCCCGGCTTCAGATCGTCCACAAAGCCCGCGAGCACCTTACCGATGGCCCGATCCGGCACAGCGAGGATCACGGTGTCCGCAGCACTCAAGGCTTGCCCTTGTTCTACACAGGTCAAACCCGTTTCAGCCTTGAGCCGGGCCTGACCCTCAGGATTCACTTCGACGGGAAGCAGGTCATATGGCGCTTCCTTGAGGTTCGTGGCCAGACGTACGCCCATTTTGCCACCTGCGCCGAAGAGAGCGATGCTTGTCATGCTGTTGTTCCTTTTATGTATGGGGATTGCATCAAGCATCCCCTGTTTTTGCGTGAATGAAGAAGCCGGTGGCACCCATCTGGCCACCCTTCAAAGTGACTTCGAGGCCATCGATCTTTGGCGCGCGAGCGCTGTGGATACGGCAGAGAGGTGCGCCCGGTGCGAGGGGCGCTACTGCCGACAAGGCCTCGGCCTGCAACGCCGTCAGCGCGTGGCCTGACGTATCCCCACCGCCAATTGCTGCGCGTGGCAGGCCAGTCGCAAGTCGGATTTCAGCAACCAGATTGCCCAATGCTCGTCCCAAATCCTCATTGGCTTCGGCGTTGCTGGTCCGGGCGCGATTTATTGCCTCGGACATGCGCGCGAGGGAAGGATCGTTTGGCCCACGGGCAGAGGTCACCAGAACATCTCGGCCTTCGGACAGAAGCTGCAATGATGTTTGTCGCACGCGATCCGTCTCGGCTTGTAGCGCGTTCGGGTCGACCGCCTGCGCGGCGTCAAAGTCGAGTATCTCGAACCCTTTGGCCTGAGCAAAGTCAATTTGTGCTGCAGTTGTCGGCGCGCAGGACCCGGAGACGGCAAAAAGCTGACCAACCGGAGTGAGACGTGGCGTAGTGTGTTCCTGCGCAAGCTGGCCCGAGGCGCGCCAATGGGCGACAAGTGCGTATTCCACCCCTTGAGACCCGATGGCAAACGATGTGTCGCCCTCCGCGATCATCCTTCCGGCTTCCTGCAATGTCGCGTCGTCCATCGCATCCAGAGCAATGATCGCAGCGCCGCTAGAGATTGCTGTCTTTAACGCCGCGTCCGACTGGCCGGTTGTCATGGCGCGAAAGTCGACACATCCTGTTCGCAAATCGCTCTGGCGCGACAGATGTCGCCCCAAATCGGCTTCATCCATGGGCGTTACGGGATGGCGGGACATCACCGGGTGGCGGTCGAGGCGATACACTCCATCACCCGCTGCCGCGAACAAGTTCCCAAAGACCTGATAGCGCCCGATTGCAGGAGCGCCGACCACAAGAGGTACCCACACGGGGCTGAAGATCTGTTTGCCAAGTTCTGCGGCCACACCAACAGAGCCTGTTTCCGGCGCACTGTCGAAGGTAGAACAAACCTTGTAATGCACCAAAGGCGCGCCAAGCTTTTTCAAACCTTCGAATACGGCCGGAAGATTTGCCCGCATCCAATCCGGGTCTTTAGAACGTGCCACCCCTGCCACCCCGATAGCCTGCAACTCAGGAAAGCGGGCCAAAACATCCTCGTCCGGAGCCTCCAGAAACAGCATCGTTGGAATTCCCGCGAAACTTAGCACCTCCATCACCGCTGAAGAGCCAGTGAAATCGTCGCCATAGAATGTGAGCAGCGGGGCAGTCATGATTGATAGGCCCTCAACGCTGCGGCAAGGGCTGGGTGATCTTTGGCATAGTCCTGCACATCAATCCCGGACAGGGCCGCGTCATAAGCCTCTCGCATCGCCCTCACACCAGCAGCAACGCCATCCGGGTGCGCGACTACACCGCCACCTGCCGTCACGAGCAAATCGGGCGATCCGGCTGCTGCCAATGTGGCTTGTGCCTGATGCACGGTCTGGCCGGAAGAAAAGACTGGTACGGCCCGCATGGGGTTGGCCTCAAACATTGGATCAGACAAGGACCGAGCCGAAGCGATGACGCTGTCATTGTCTTCTGTGAACTTGTTGTCGATCCCGTTGACGTGCATGTGGTCTGCCCCGGCCAAACGCCAAAGCTTGGACCATGCGGGGTAGGCCCAACCAAGTACAGGGGACCGCGTGAGCGCGCCCCAACCACAACGATGTGCGTGGATCGGCAGCTCTGTATGACGGCCAAGTGCGATCATGCCGGACATACCGACCCCGGTGACGCTCGCCATGACGCAGGTGCCGCCTTCGGCCAGAACCAGATCGTGACGGCGGCGCATCTCGTCGATTTCGCCAGTCAGGTTAAAGGCCACCATGGTCTTCTTGCCTGTCCGGTCCGCAGCCGCGTTGACCGCAGCCATCACCGCACGAACCCGATCATCGAAGGGACACGCGGGGCTATCAGCCTGCAATTCGTCATCCTTGATAAAATCGATGCCCCCCTCGCAGAGTTCGGCAGCCAATGCGCCGGTCTGTTCAGCACTTAATCCAACGCTGGGCTTGATGATCGTCCCGATCAACGGTCGACCTTCGACACCGGCAAGTCTGCGTGTACCCTCCATCCCGAACTTCGGCCCCGGATAGGCCGCCGCAAAAGCCGATGGCAGACGAACATCCAGCAAGCGGAGGCCGGAGAACGGCTTCAGTTCGAAAAGGTTGCCCGCGATCGTTGCGATCAGGTTCGGCAAGGATGGTCCGAGATTATCCAAGGGCCATGACAGGGTGACGTGTGCCTGGTGGTAGACCTGACCTTCCCTCGGCAATCCAGCCCCTGGCAAAGATGGCGCTTCAACCGTGCCCAACAACGTCAACTGCTCAACCCGTGCTGCAGCGCGTTCCTTTAGTTCGGGCGTCTCCCCCGGAACCGGACGGAACGTGCCGGAAGACTGCTCGCCCGCCATGATTTCTGCGGCTTGTTCGGGGGGATATGCCGTCTCGATCAGGTAATCGGCTTCAATACGGATCTGATCGGTCATAGGAACAACGTCGTGATTTGAGGCACAAACAAGATCAGCATCAAGACGACAATCTGAATGCCAATGAAGGGCAGGAAACTTCGGAAAATCTGGGGCAGTGTGATGTGTGGCGGGGCGACGGATTTCAGGTAAAACGCAGCACCGCCAAATGGCGGCGACAGGAAACTTACCTGCATGTTCACGCAGAACAGCACGCCGAACCAAACCTGCACCGCGAGCTGGCTGTCGAGACCACCAAAGAGGCCAAGCTCATCACGCGGCAGTTTCAGAACAATCGGCAAAAAGACCGGCATGACCAACAGCACAATGCCCGTCCAGTCCATGAAGGCCCCCATGAACAGAAAAACCAGCATCATGATCAGCAGAACGCTGAGCGTCGAGATGTCCATCCCAACAATGAGATTGGCAACATATGTCGGACCGCCGGAAAGCGTGTAGGCACCTGCGAGAGCTGTGGCTCCGATGGTGACCCACATGATCGTGCCTGTGGATTTGAACGTGCGCATCGAGGCTTCTTGCAGAATACGCCAAGAAAACTCGCCGCGAATGATGATCAACAGCAAAACGGCAACCGATCCGATCCCGGCGGCTTCCGTAATGCCAGTGACGCCGCCGTAAATAGACCCGAGTACGACAAACACGACCAAAAGCGGGGCTACCATGCCCTTACCGCTATCCCACGAGGCTTTGGCGGTTTTCAGGCCGATGCCGAAGACCAGCAATCCGACCAATCCCACCGACATCGCGCCTGCTTTCATGAGATAGCTCGCGCTTACATAGCTTGTGTCTTCGTCAACAAGCCCGGCGGCATTGAAGTACAGCCCCCGTGCCACCATGATCGCTGCGGCTGCAGCGACAATAATCAGGATCAGAGACAGGCCATAAATGCGCTTTTGCGGGCCAGTCAGGTCGCCTTCGCGCGGTGCTGGCAACGGGGCGAGATGCGGCTGCAGGTTGGTGCGGATCAGGATGTAGGCGATGTAACATCCAGCCAGAATGAAACCCGGCACAAAGGCCGCCTGAAAGAGCGCGTGGATCGAGGTATCGGTGATCAGCCCGTAAAAAATCAGAACGATGGATGGCGGGATCATTGTACCAAGACTGCCCGAGGCGCAGATCGTACCAATGGCAAGGTTCTGATCATAACCCAACCGTAGCATTTGTGGCAGCGCGATCAGGCCCAGCAAAACGACTTCGCCGCCGATGATGCCTGACATCGCCGCCATGACAACAGCCATCAATGCGGTCACCACAGCGATTCCGCCACGGGTGCGGCTCATCCATTTCTCAAGCGTGTCATACATGTCCCGCGCGATGCCGGAGCGTTCGAGCAGATTGGCCATGAATATGAAAAGCGGCACGGAAACCAGCACATAGCTTGTGGTGATCCCGTAGATCCGTTGACCGAGAAGATTCAACGGGCCGGTGCCGAAGTTCCCGAACAGAAGGTCTGGCCCGAACTTCATTACCATGACCACGACGGCTAAGAAGCCAGAGGCAAAACCCAAGGGCATACCAATCGCCAGAAGGACGAGCATGCCGGTCAGGACGACCAGCGATATCGTTCCAATGTCCATTTATTCCGTCCCCTGGCGCGGTTTTGCCTGATGTTGGTTTAGGTCGGGTTTCTGGTCGGAATGACCCTCTGCGTCACCGGCTGGCCGGGCTCCCAAGTGGTCTTCTCCCAGGTCTTCAAGAAGATCCTCAATCCCTTCAACGAATTGCCGCTCACCTTGGTCCTTGTTCCAATCGAAGATCAGGTTTGAGATCGCCTGCAGCGCCAGAAGCGCCATTGTCACAAGGATCAAAGGCTTGATAGTGGCGGGAATGGGAGGGTTGAATTTGGTGCCAAAACGCTCCCAAGTCATCAGCTTTTCAAGTGCCTCATCGAAGCTGCCCCAGATGAGTGCAAAGGCAAAAACACAAATGCAGATAGTTGAAATCACATCGAAGCTGCGCCGCAGCCAACGCGGAGCCAGATCATAAAGGATGAAAATGCGAATGTGGCTACGTTGCTGCATCGAATAGAGACCAGCAAACATATAAACCGCGCCTGCTACCCAAAGTGACGACTCGTTGACCCAAAGTGTCGGGCGCTGGAATACGTAACGAAGGACGACTTCATACAGAATGATTGCTACGATGAAGGCCGGCAGCCACATGGTGACCCGGCTGATCGCCCAGATGAGCTTGTCCAGCGGACCCGTTGTTTCGTGTTCAACCACGGTCATTACCCCCAATCAGCCAGTTCAAAGCTAAGCACGCGATGGCTGCATTGGCGACAGTTTGCCGCCAATGCCAAGCTTTTTCGAAAGCTTAGATTATTCGACCAAGCCGATCCGACGCAGGAAGGCCTCGTGACTCTGAACCAGTTTGGTAGCTTCAGGCGACTTCGCGCCCCACTCCTGCCACGCAGCCTGTGCCGCAGCGCGGAAGGTCGCACGATCTTCTGCAGACCAGTCATAAGTTGTGACGCCCATCTTGGGCATCTTGGCCAGGGCTTCCCCGTTGAGAACCAGCGTCGAGATCATCAAGTCCATCGCGACGTTCTTATAGGCCACTTCGATGATACGACGCTGCTGGTCGGTCAGACCCTCCCAAACGTCAGTACGGCAGGCCAATTGGTCCGATGACATGGAGTGGAACCCAGGGAAAGTGGTGTGCTTTGCGACGTCATAAACACCAATATTCAGGTTCGTCGCCAAGGTGGAGGCGTCTGCTCCGTCAATGATGCCCGATTCAAGAGCGGTTATGACCTCGGTGAAATCCATCACAATCGGCGATGCGCCAAGCGATGCAAAGATGTCAGATTCCATGCCGGGAGGAGAGCGGAACTTGAAGTCTTTCAAATCTGCCACACCACGAAGAGGGCGGGTCGAGTTCAACGATTCCTGTCCGCCGACATGCGCACCAATAAAGGTCATGCCATGGGTTGCATAGAGCTCGTTGATTGCCTCGCGACCACCGCCTTGTTCAACCCAAGCTTGATACTGTAGCGGCGTATCGTAACCGCCCATCGTATCTGCCACGAATTGAAACGCTGCGTTCTTGCCTGTCTGGTAAGAACCATTCGTCATGTCACAATCAAGGATTCCGTTCTTCGCCGCGTCGAAAGTCTCGGCTGATGGAACAACAGACGAAGAATAGAACATCTCGATCTGAAGATCACCGCCGGACATCATCGAGACATCGTCAACAAATTTCTGGATTGCCACGCCATATGGCGAAGATTGGCTTTGGTGGTTCTGAATCCGCAGTGTGGTTTGTGCGGACGCCACCGTGGTCAACAATGCTGTTGCTGCAACCCCAGCGAATAGGGTCTTGGTCACGGTCTTGAGCATAATAGTCCTCCCTAGTGCTCTTATGTTCGGGCCCGGTCGGCCTTTGACCGATCCAAGATTTCAATGGTTCCGGTTCCCGAGTCGAAAGGAGCCTTGATGATGATCCCAAAAGCAAAGCTTCTCAACTGGTATGATCAGTATATCATCATGCGATTCTGTCAAGGCCAGGGAGTGTTTAAGTTGGAACCACACCTCGCCTTTGGCGGTTTCTATTTTATTTCATAGCCTTAACGTCAAATCGAAGCCACTTGCCAACTGATCAAGCAGCGAAATAGCCAGCATCAAAGCCAAAGGAGTTGTGCGGTTTGACTACGAATCCCTGGAAATCAGGTCTCAGAGTTCGTGTAGAGCGGATCAGATCGGTCCAGATGCTCACGCATCAAAGCTGCCGCGGCATCCGCATCACGGGCCTCAAGATGATCGACCAGCTTCTCGTGTTCCAACAGTGTCGTGTTCTCGCGGCCAGACCAGTGAAGCAGTGGCTTGTAGTACTCAAAAAGCCAAGTCAGCATCGGGCGTGTCACAGCCTGCAAAAGTGGATTCCGCGAGGCATTGGCGATTGCGGTGTGAAACGCGATGTCTGTCTCAATAAACCCTTTGGGGTTGTTCAACTGGCTTTTTTGTAGGTCAACCAGCGCCCGCAGGTGACTTATATCTTCATCGTTGCAACTTTCAGCTGCAATACGCACGGTGCCCGCCTCAAGGATCTTCCTGACTTGCTTGAGGTGCTCCAGATTGGAAGGCTCAGCCAACAAAAGCAATTTCGCAACATCATCCACCTGGTCCAGCGCAATATTGGCGCTTAGCTCATTCACGCGGCTCCGTTCGCCATGTGAAATCGTGATGACACCCTTATTCGCAAGTGCTTGCAAAGCTTCGCGGACAGCGGGGCGACCGACGGCAAATCTCTCCATCAGCTTTCGCTCCGACGGAATTGTATCGCCCGGCTTGAGTTCTCCGGATACGATCATCTCCCAAAGCCGATCAAACACTTGATCCGAGAGCTTTTGACGCGTGATGGGCTCGACATCAAATTCCGTTTGTTGTGAACCGTTGCGTGCCATGATTTCGCTGAATTCCTCTGAGTTACATCCTTGCGACCCTACATCCCCTCAACTGGTATGACAAGCTAACCTGGGAGCCGCATGAGGCTTTGCGACTTCCTGACGGCACCACCAAGCTGCAGATCATCCTCGATCTACTCGCGCACGACAGCGGCGCCGCTCTTGACGATCTCTGCGCGGCCAGCCTGACGCTAGAGACGGGTGGTGGGGGTTGGTGAAGGGGCACAAAACGTCACTGCTTTGGGCCATCCACATTAAGCTGGAGGTTGGAACTGCCATCGAAGCCCAGGAAGCATCCAGGGCGGCTGAACAGCAGGAAATGATCGAAACGTTGGAAAGGCTGGGCGTTAAAGTCCCAAAAGATAGTAAGTAAGGCGGTGCGCGCCAGTATTGACTGGACTTCCCGCCTGACACGAGCGTCACTGTTCCCAAGCCCGGTCGGACCCCGGGCACATCTCGGTACCAGGGTCGGCATCCCGCCGACCCTAAAACCCGAGGAACAAAAATGTCCAAACCCAAATCGACACCCGAGCGTGAGACCAAAACCGCGATCCTGCGCAAGCTACTGAGCCGCAAGGCCGGCGCGGATCTCGCTGCCTTGCAATCCGCCACAGGCTGGCAGCCGCATTCGGTCCGAGCGGCTCTAAGCGGGCTCAGGAAGGCCGGGTATAGCATTGATCGGGTGCTGCCAGACTAATTCGAACCAGTCTCTACAAGGACAGTGACACTGTCCATTAACTCGCGCCAAGACCACGCCACTCAGCCAGAGCGGCGGTGCGATTGAGCTTGAAATTTGGTCTCGTTGAAAGGCTGCGTTCCTGATTAAAGTGATTGTAGACGGAAGCGTGGACGGAGGCGAATTTCTGCAAACTTCGCATACGCCTGAAACGCAACATCGCCCGCTCTCGTCGTCGGAACGGCAGATGCGAGTTCTCGGCCCTGTTGTTCAACCAGCGACCGGTTTCCTGTCTGTCTGCAGCGCCGATCTCCTTCAAAGCCGCGCCATACGATGCCAGCCCGTCCGTCACGATCATGTCGGGACTGCCGTGCTTACGCATTGCTTTCTTTAAGAATTTCAACACAGCCTTCTTATCACGTGCCTTTGTGACGAAGCTTTCCAGGATTTCGCCTTCATGATCGACGGCCCGCCAGAGATAGTGCTGCTCGCCGTTGATCTTCACGAACATCTCGTCCAGGTGCCACCGCCAGCGACTGGATTTCATACCTTCGATCCGGCGCTTACGGATCTCGGAAGCAAACATCGGCCCGAACCGATGCCACCAATATCTGACGGCTTCATGGCTGACATCGATGCCCCGTTCATGGAGCAAATCTTCAACATTGCGAAGGGACAGAGGAAACCGGACGTACAGCATCACCGCCAGGCGGATAATCTCACGACTTGTTTTGAAATAGCGAAATGGGTCAGATTTTGTCATCTTCAGACGCTACGAAACCGCCCTGCCCGGCTCAAGTCAGTTTCTTCTGACAGAGCCTCGACAGGCAGGCCGTCGCCTCGTCGCGATCCAGCTCTTGCCATACACCTACCAGCCAGGCGGACATCGGGTGCTGACGCAGGTTAGGGGCACGGAAATTAAGTGGGTGTGTCTTGCTCAGAAGCTGACAGAAACCGACCTCGGTGGTCCAGGTGTAATTGACGTGGTTCCGCCATGATCATGGCTGTCAGCCTTCGTTGGAGACTCCCTATGTCGGCTACATGAACCCGCCTCAGCATGCGCGGTTCAAAAAAGGCAAGTCCGGCAATCCTCGTGGGCGTCCCCGGAAACGGGACGGCCTGAACACTGTTCTGCACCGGGTGCTGGATCGCAAGGTCAGCATCAAGAACGAAGATCGCAAAATCCCGATCCGGGAAGCCTTGATCCGAAAGCTCCGCGAACTGGCTCTGCAGGGGGACAAGCAGGCGCTGGCCCTGCAACGACAGATCCTCACCGATGCCGGCTACGATGAGCCAACGGAAACGTCGCAGGACGAGAGGGATACTCGCCGTCCTCGTAATCGCGACGAGCTTGTTGACCGGTTGCGCGACGGCGGGTTTTGAACCTGGCGGCGTAGCAGCATGCGCTCCCATCCGTTCGTCGTCTTCACCTCGATCAGACGCGGGCGTCCGTCCAGCGCGAAGCTGGCGATATCGTAGCCGGCACCATCGCCATCCTCTTCCGACACCCACCGGACATTGCGGTAAAAACAAGTGACGTCCGCTTTCAAGAAGAGCCGACGGTACTGTTTGACTGTATTACGATGCCGGTTCAATTCGCCTGGCGGCCCGTGATAGGTATTCTTTATGGTCAGCGAAACATCACCCGGATCGACACATATCGCGCAGCAGCGATTCAAACTGCGTGCTTGGATCTCATCGAGACTTTGGGCGCAGGTGATGGCTGGGATGGTTCTCGGGTTTGGGCTGGGCCTTTTTCTCAACCATTCCTCTGGCTTAGTATCACAGGAGACCGCGGAAATCATTGGCGTCTGGCTGGCTTTACCTGGAAATATCTTTCTCTCACTGATTGCGATTGTTCTGATACCGCTGGTCTTTTCCTCGATTGTCGGCGGCTTGTCCGGAGCAAGATCGGGCGATGAATTGAAATCGGTAGGCGTCAGACTGGGGGCGTTCATCCTGGTGACAACAAGCATCGCTGCAGCCATTGGCGTTGCGCTTGCGCAATGGTTGCAGCCGGGGTTGGCTCTCTCCGGTTTGGCCTTAACGCAAAGTAACGACCTGCCCGAACCGGTTGTAGTGCCCGAGATTGCTCAGAACACAGACAGCACTTCGACCCTGCCCGATCTGATCGTCAACATCCTACCAACCAATCCGACGGCCTCAATCGCGCAGGGCGACATGCTGGCGGTTGTCGTCCTCGCTCTGCTCGTCGGGGTGTCAGTGACGCAGGTTCAGGACAGAAGGGCCGAACCGTTCCTATTGCTGATGGAAGCCTTGTTGTCCATTTCGATGAATATAGTGAAATGGGCGATGTTTCTGGCACCACTGGCGGTCTTCGGTCTGATGGCGCAGCTTGTGATGCGCGTAGGTGTTGACACGCTGCTCGGGGTAGCGGGCTATGTCGGGACGGTTCTACTAGGTTTGGCTGGATTGCTAATTTTCTACATGATCGTTGCGGGTGTCTTCGGGCAAGTTGGCCCACTACGTTTCCTGAAAACTGCAGGCAGTAATCTGTTGCTGGCCTTTTCGACCTCGAGTTCGAGTGCCGTTATGCCGATCACGATCCAGACGGCTCGTGAATTTGGCGTTCCGCCAAATATCGCAAATCTCGTGGTGCCCCTTGGCGCGACAATGAACATGGCCGGGACTGCACTCTATCAGGCAGTCGCCATTCTGTTCCTTGCGCAATTGTCCGGCGTAGAATTAACGGGTGGTAAGATTGCGGTCGTGGTCGGAACCCTTGTCTTTTCGAGCATTGGTGCGCCGGGCACGCCCGGAGTCAGCATCGCGATCCTGATCAACGTGGCAACAAGTATGGGAATTCCAGTCGAAGGCATGGTCATTATCTTCGGCGTTGACCGATTGCTCGACATGTGCAGGACCGTGGTGAACGTAACAGGTGATCTGGTCGCCTCTATGCTGCTGCGCAATACCGCGCAGGATGAGGCTGTATGATATGCGTGGGAACAGCGTACTATTTAAGCAGTTATCACGTTGATCTGGATCATCTATTTAAATAGTGGCGCAATAAACGGGCGCGGGCGACTATTTAAATGGTGGTCTCCGCACCCAAATCTACGGCAGCTTTGTCCGGAGGGTGTTTGAAAACTCGAAATTCGCGCCCTTTTGGTGCCGTTCGTTTTCCCGAAGCGAGGTGTTTGTGGCTCAGCTCAACGAGAGAGGCTGCAAATCTGGCTATTTTTGTCGTTTTGCCGCCGCGCAAATAGTTTTCACACAGCCTCTCCGCTCAAGAGACCTTGGTGCAGCGCGCAGCGGATGGCCGGAACGAGCCCAGATTGTCAAATGCTGCGCGATGGGCGAATGGCGGCAATTCCCTTCGGTTTCAACGGGTCGGCGCAACTCTTTAGTCTTTTAGCAAAAATCGATTGGGCACCATGCCTTATCGCGATGAAGCGATTATTCTCGATTCCAGTTCGACCCGCGCTTCGGCAAGAGCCTGGCGTTTTTCTGCCGCACGTTCTGCATTCCGGTTTTCCAGTGCGCCAGTCAGCTCCATTTCCAGTTCCATGCATTTCAGCCGCAAATAATAATCAAGACCTTCCTTCAGATGCGCCAGGACGATACGACCTGTTAAAACGGGATGATTGTTACTGACATTTGCGTCAGAGAACATGGTCCCATGTTCCAGCTCCACCTCGAGACCCAGTCTGAAATCAGACAGAGAGATTTCAAGTGCCTCACCGCCAACTATCTTGCGAATGATTTCCGCCTCGTTGCCTTCAACGGTTGCATCGGTCCGGTTTGACCAATCGCTGATGCCAATATCGGCGCATACCCGCGTTACTTCTTCGGAGGTGATATAGGTGTATTCTGGCATGGTCTCTCCTTATGTTGTGGACACGTCTGATGGCACTCCCTGCCAGCTAGGACGTGGAGTGAACTGTCGTAACAGCCGCTGGTTTTTTCATCTCATCCTTCTTGTGGCCCTCCCTAGATGCGCGGAGTTGTGACGCACCCATCTACTCACTCGGGCGCCGGCTGGCGAATGCCCCATTATGTCATGTTTCGTTCGTCGGTGCTTCGCAAAGGCACAACTTCGTGGAATTTGCCGCTTGCGGTAAATTCGGGAAGTCCTTCAGCTGCTCGCACTGTGACATCATCCAGGCCGTTGTTGCGAAATACTTTCTTCAACGACCCGATGACGTCCTCGAAAACAAGCCCCGCCTCCGCACCCTCTGCCAGTTGCACGCGCAGTTCAAATTCTAATTCGCCGGTCTGGACCAGTTGGATACGCTTGGCTTGGTCGTGCTCAAGATCGAAAACCAGTGGCGACAGTGTCACCTTGCCTACGCGAACAAGCGTCGCTTGGCGTCCCTCGACCTGAAAACTGCGAAACGGAGATCCGCAGAGGCAAGCATCCTGGTCAAATCGAATACAGTCACCCAAGTCATAGCGGATGAAGGGCTGAACCTCGTTTGCGAGTACGGTCAGAAGAACAGTCGCTGACAACGTGCCGTCGGGGACGGGCTGCAGCGCCTCGTCGACCGCTTCCAGGACGACCCAGTCTTCGTTCACGTGTTTCCGGCCATGGCTGCACTCGAACGAAAGTGCCAGACACTCGGTGCACCCATAGGGATCAGCAATGGCGTATTTCAGCGAAGGGAAGGCGCGCCCGACCCGTTCGCGCAGATCGTCCGTGAGTGTCTCGCCTCCCGTAGTAATGAACGCCGGTTCGATCTGCAGCCGCCCGGCCTCCTTTTCCTTGACCAGGATGGCCAGCATGCTGGGGTACGTCACGATCCAAGCGATTTTCCCAATCGCATTCAGCCTTTTGACAAGCTGACCAATCGGCTGCTCGGCCTCCACGAAGGTGACACCAAAGCCCTTGGCGAGCCGCGGATTCAACCGTTGCACCAGTTTGTTGAATCCGTTTCCAGCAAAATGGCCGTTCCCGCCTGTTATCGTCACTCTGTCGCCAAGCTTTCGGACGTCTCGCACAAGCTTTCGATGATATCGCTCGAAGCGTGCCAGCATGATGCCATAGGTATATTCTACGAACGATTCAGACATAACGATAACGGCAGGCTCACCCGATGTCCCAGATGTCTGAAAGACTGCGACATCGTCGATCGGCACACCAACCTTGCGCAGGTCCCGCAGATGTTCTTGGGCCTTGTCGAGTGGAAGGGACCGGATTGTCAGCCAGTCGTCGAACTCAGCCATGAGCTCGGGTTTACGGGTCACCGGTAAGTCGTGCAGTTCGATCTCGGCTGTTGATGGCAGCTCTGCGTAAAGTCGGCAAAAGAGCGGTGAGTCATGGCGCGCTTTGTCCACGAGCCGCCTCAGGTTGCGGAGTTGCCTCGCTTCTATTCGCCTGCGTCCACCCCAACCCGTCCAGAGCCCGCCTGCCAAATATCCCAGTGCTCTAGGAAGGCTGAAATGCATCTTCTTTGCCAATTTCCATTCTTAGCGTCACGTTTCAAAGAGTTCGTTTAAGCGCGTGTTCCAAAGCCTCGCTGAAGGCATGCAGCCGTTTGTGAAAATGATGCTTTCTCTGGACATGCCGACACATGAGCCCGGCGGTGAACGCACCGATGAATCCATTACCTTCTGCCAGTTCGACGAGACCGTAGCACAGCAGCACCGCCCCGAGGGCCAGAACGCCGGGACCGCCGTTCTCGATTGTGGTACTACCCCAGCCGGAAAACAGGCGCTGGCCAAGACCTGCCCGTCTTAAGTCGGTTTCTTCTGAAAACGCCATTTAATGCCCCGATGACGCGGCCACTCGCTGCGGCCTACCACCGCCAAAAGCGGGCTTGGGATCAGATTTGGTGAACGTAGCTGCCAGGCGCCGGTACGATCGGCACGAAGCCCTTGTCTGGCGCACCTATGGAGGGCGCCTGCACGTCACCGCTGCTATTTTCTTTGAGCCAGGTCGTCCATGCGGGCCACCAGGAGCCCGGTTGGGGCATATTTTGCGCAACCCAAGCTTCAGGACCCACATAAAGCGCCCCAGCTGAGCGATGCGAGATCCGATAGTGACCGCGCGCCAACTTTGGCTCATTGATAATGCCGCTGTTGTGGCCGCCGCTTGTGAGGACAAATACCATATCGTTGTCGGTAAAAAGTTGGGTTTTGTAGACGGATTTCCACGGCGCGATGTGATCGGTTTCAGTGCCCACCGCGAATATCGGGGCCGAGATGTCCTTGAGCGCGATGACCCGTCCCTTTACGGCAAATCGACCTGCGGTAATACGGTTTTCAAGAAACAGGCCGCGCAGATACTCTGAATGCATTCTGGCAGGCATCCGCGTCGTGTCGGAAACCCAGACACCCATATCGGTTGGCAGCTCCTCTTTCCCAAGGTAATAACGCCGCACTGCACGGGAATAGATAAGGTCTTCCGACCTGATGGCCGAAAAGGCGCGCGCCATTTGTGGACGATCAAGACAGCCCTTCTCCCACATCATGTCTTCAAGGAATGCGATCTGGCTTTCATCCAGAAACAACAGCAATTCGCCCGCCTCGGCAAAGTCGACCTGTGCCGCCATGAGCGAGATCGACGCCAACCGTTCGTCATCTTCACGCGCCATCGTAGCCGCCGCGATCGCGAGGATTGTGCCACCCAAGCAATAGCCGACCGCATGAACCTTGCGCTCCGGCACAATGGCATTCACCGCATCGAGAGCCGCGATGACGCCGCGTTCGCGGTAGTCCTCCAGCGACAGGTCAGCTTGATCAGCGGTCGGGTTGCACCACGAAATCATGAAGACGGTAAATCCCTGATCCACAAGGTGTTTGACCATTGAATTATGCGGCGAGAGATCAAGTATATAATACTTCATGATCCAGGCCGGAACGATCAGGATCGGCTCGGACTGCACCTTATCGGTCTGAGGCGCATACTGGATCAACTCGAAAAGATCATTGCTGAACACCACCTCGCCGGGTGTACAGGCCAGATCCTTGCCGATCTGAAAGCCCTCTGGTGCGGGTTCATGGACCTGAGCAACGGTGTTTACAAAATCATGCATGAAGTTGCACGCACCCTCCACCAAATTCTTGCCGCTGCTCTTGCGCGTTTCCTCGATGATCTCGGGATTAAGGGCGGGGAAATTGGACGGCGACAACAGGTCCAGCATCTGACGCGCCATGAAACGGGTCCTGTCTGCGTCCTCGGGGCGCAATCCGCGCAGATGGTCGGTTGCATAATCCCACCAATCCTGCACCGCGAGAAACCCCTGCTGCATGTTTTTGAACGGTGGCTTTTCCCATCCGGGATGCCGGAAACGATGATCGTAGGCCTTTGGCACAAAGGCCGGTTCCGCGTCGATGTTTGGCAAAAGCGACTGCCCCAACAGCCTTGTCATGTTTTCCTGCGCGCGCTCGGCCAATTCAAGTTGGCGACCCGGAGCCTGGGCCAGATGCTGTGCCCAATCGCTCCAGGCTTCGATGAACGCATGGGGCGACACGCCTGCCGACATATACGCGACCGCCGCACGGGACGCGCGATCCAGGTTTTCGTGCGGATGCGCCGCGCTCGGCCCGGCATTGGGCTGCGACGCGGGGACGATCTTGGCGGGAAGCTGGACCTGCTGCGCGTCTTTTGCAGGTGTCTTGGGCTGCGCCGTGCGCTTGGTCATCTGAACCTATCCTATGCCGATGTGCCTTTTTGCTGAATGCCGGTCTCGGGGTCGCTGTGATCGCGCTAGCACAAGCCGCATCAGGGCATGTGCCCTGTGTGGCAGAAACCTGTGGCGATCGCATTGATCCAGATCAGCGTCCAGCTTTGCTAAGCTTTCTATGCTTCTTCCAAGTCTTCCCCGCAGGCAGTGCTTTCTGACTGGCTGCCGCCGCCATACGAACAATGAGGCCCCGTTTGACATCCACACGCGTAGATCAACCATGGAGCAACGGCTCTATCCGTGCCGGGACGGGCGCGGATGTGGGTGACCCTGATCTGCCCGGTAGGATGCGGACTCATATCCCGAACGACCCTGGCGCCCCGCTTGGTGGCGTCGTACATGCCGTCCGGGGGGCGGTGGTGGATGTCGTCTTTGCCGGATCCGACCTGCCGCCGATCAATTCTGCGCTGTTGGTGAAATGGGACCGCCCGACCGTCCTCACTCTCGAAGTCCACAGCCACCTCGATCAGAAAACCGTCCGTGCGGTGGCGTTCCAATCTACCGCGGGGCTTGCCCGAGGCGTGCCGGTGCAGGCCAGCGGCGCGCCGGTGACCGTGCCTGTGGGCGAAGCCGTTCTCGGCAGGCTTCTGGATGTGGTGGGCAGTCCGCAGGACGACGGGCCTGCCTTGCCTGAGGATACACCACGTCGCTCGATCCATGCCCTGCCGCCGCTTCTGAAATCCCAGACTGGCGCCACCGACGTATTTGAGACGGGGATCAAGGTGATCGACCTGCTGACGCCGATGGCTCAGGGCGGCAAGGCCGCGATGTTCGGCGGCGCCGGCGTGGGCAAGACCGTTCTGGTGATGGAATTGATCCGCGCCATGGTCGAGAAATATGAAGGTATCTCCGTCTTCGCGGGCGTCGGTGAGAGATCACGCGAGGGGCATGAGCTGCTGACTGAAATGCAGGTCTCGGGCGTTCTGGAGCGCACCGTGCTGGTCTACGGTCAGATGAACGAGCCGCCCGGCGCGCGCTGGCGGGCTCCGCTCACAGCCTTGACGATTTCGGAATTTTTCCGCGACCAGAAGCACAAGAATGTCCTTCTTCTGATGGATAACGTGTTCCGCTTTGTTCAGGCCGGGGCCGAGGTATCCAGCTTGCTGGGCCGCCTTCCCTCGCGCGTGGGCTACCAGCCGACGCTCGCGACCGAAGTGGCGGGCCTGCAGGAGCGTATTGCCTCTGTGGCAGGCTCTGCCGTGACCGCCATTCAGGCGGTCTATGTGCCAGCCGACGATTTTACCGACCCCGCGGTGACCACGATTTCCGGGCACATGGATTGCGTCATCATGTTGTCCCGCGCCCAGGCCTCCGAGGGGTTTTATCCGGCGATTGACCCGCTGGGCTCGTCATCGATGCTGCTCGATCCGCTGGTTGTCGGTGACGGGCATTACCAGACCGCCGAGGCGGTCCGGCAGGCGCTGGCAAGGTTCCGCGAGTTAACTGACATCATTTCGCTGCTGGGAGTCGAGGAACTGGGCACCGCCGACCGCTTGATCGTCAAACGCGCACGCCGGTTGCAACGGTTCCTGACCCAGCCCTTCATGGTGACCGAGGCCTTTACCGGCACACCGGGCGCCAGCGTGCCCCTCACCGAGACCCTCTCTGGGTGCCGCGCCATTCTGGACGGCGAAGCCGACGCGTGGTCCGAAAGCTCGCTCTACATGATTGGAACGCTGGAGGACGCAAGACAGAAAGAGGCCGCCGCAAATGCCTCGGACACCACCAACGCCGAGGCCGCTGCATGAGATTGCGGATCGTGACTCCCCTGTCCGTCGTTGTGGACGAGGATGCTGAAAGCTTGCGGGCTCAGGACGCCAGCGGCAGCTTCGGCATTCGCCCCGGCCACGCCCCATTCCTGACCGCGCTCTCGGTTTCCATCCTCAGTTGGAAGACCACCGGGCTTGAGCGGTTCTGCGCATTGCGCGGCGGGGTGCTGACCGTGACCGGCGGTAACAGTGTCGCAATCGCCACCCGCGAGGCCGTGGCGGGCGACGATCTGGCCACGCTGGACGCGGAGGTTCTGACCCGGTTTCAGTCGGACGCTGACGAAGAACGGGTTGAACATGTCGAGACGATGCGCCTGCAGATGGACGCCGTCCGCCAGATGATCAGCAGGTTGCGGCAGGGCGCAGACAAGGGACAGTTCCGGTGACCGAAAACCAATCTGAGCCCTCAGAGACCGATCCTCTGGTCGAGGAAATCCGCAAGCATCGCAGCCGTCACGAGAAGTGGCTGCGCGAAGGCGACATGTCCGTCGGTCGACGTTTGGCGCAGATCGGCGTGCTGGGCTGGATCTTCGTGGTGCCGACTCTGGCGGGCCTGTTATTCGGACGCTGGCTCGATACGCTATTTGAGACGGGCATCTTCTGGAGCGCCCCGATGATGCTGCTCGGGCTTTGCATAGGCGGTTGGACCGCTTGGAAATGGATGAACGCACGATGACAGATCCCTCCACTCTCCCGCTAATCGTCCTTCTTCCGATCTGCTTTCTGGGTGGGTTATTCATCGGATGGGGCTATTTCCGCGCGCTTCGCGAGACTGCCAACCTGATCGTGGGTGGGGGCAAACCGCTCAGGGCGATCGTCCTGACCCTCGCGCGCATCTCGCTTCTGGCTACCGGGTTCTTCATCGCCGTTCTGGCAGGCGGCCTTGCCCTGTTGGCGGCCCTTGCGGGAGTCCTCTGCGCCAAGTGGATCATGCTCCGCAGGATGCAGGAGATCCAAACATGAACTCTCCGCTCGACTCCACCGTTCTGTTCCAGATTGGACCGGTTCCGATCACGCAAGCCATCGTCACGACATGGGCGATCATGGCGATACTGGTGATCGGGGCTTTTGCCCTGACCCGCCGCTCAGACCTCAGACCAACCCGGCGGCAGGCCGCGCTGGAACTGATGGTCGCCACGGTCGACACCCAGATTACCGAGACAACGGGCGCGGCGCCCGCACCCTATCGAGGGTTCATCGGCACGCTCTTTCTGTTCATCCTCGTGGCGAATTGGTCCTCGCTTGTCCCGGGGGTCGACCCTCCGACCGCACAGCTTGAAACCGACGCCGCCCTCGCCGTTTTGGTGTTCCTGTCCGTGATCTGGTTCGGCATACGCGCGGGCGGCGTTGGCGGCTGGCTGAAAACTTTCGCCGCGCCCAATCCGGTGATGATCCCGCTGAACATCCTGCAAAGCCTGACGCGGGTCTTTTCCATGTTCGTCCGACTGTTCGGCAATGTGATGAGCGGCGTATTCGTCATTGGCATCGTCGCCTCGCTGGCGGGCCTGCTGGTACCGATCCCATTGATGGCGCTCGATCTGCTGACCGGGCTGGTGCAGGCCTACATCTTTGCGGTGCTGGCGATGGTGTTCATCACCTCCGCAGTCGAGGCCGGCGCACCCAGCCCTCCGAACAGCGACACGGCCCCTACCCCAACGAAAAAGGATAAATGATGGACTATGCTCCGCTTGCCAGTATCTTCTGCGCCGCCTTCGCGGTGGCCTTTGGCGCTATCGGCCCTGCCCTTGCCGAGGGGCGCGCCGTTGCCGCGGCGATGGATGCCATCGCGCGTCAGCCCGATGCGGCAAACACGATTTCGCGCACGCTGTTCGTCGGGCTCGCGATGATCGAGACGACGGCAATCTATTGTCTGGTTATTGCGCTCCTGCTGCTCTTCGCCAACCCGCTACTGGCATGAGCGCATGACCCTCGATTGGTGGGGACTGGGTCTTCAGGCCATCAACGTCCTGATCCTCGTCTGGCTGCTCAGCCGCGTGTTCTGGCGGCCGATAGCCGGGGCCATCACCCGGCGACAGGACGCGGCGCAGGCCATGCTGGAGGAAGGCAAGACAGCACAAGCGAAGGCCGATGCTGCGCTTGCAGAGGTCGCTGAGACTCGCGCAGGCATCGCGGCCGAACGCGAGGCCATACTTGCTGAGGCCAAAGCGACAGCAGACACAGTAGCGAAAGCCGCGCTGAAGGATGCTCAAACCAAGGCAGACTCCCTGATCGCTGCCGCGCGCACCGCCATTGACCGCGACAGAAACACAGCGCGGAAAGAGAACGCAACGAGGGCCGCCGAATTGTCGGTCGAGATTGCAGCCCGGCTTCTGGGCCGGTTCAACACGCCTGCGGTTCAGGCGACGTTCCTTGCGCAACTTGTCGAGGCGATCGCGGGCATGTCCGCCTCCGACCGAACGGCGCTGATAGCCTCGGCAGACGACATCGAGATCATCACCGCGACAAACCCGGAGGACGCGGAAAGGGCCAAGATCGAACAAGCGGTAAAGGATGCGTTGGACGGCACGCCCAGCGTTCGTCTTGTCACCGATCCCGACCTGATCGCCGGACTGGAACTCCGCAGCGGGCATTTCGTGCTTCACAACAGCTGGCGGGCCGATCTGGAGAATATCCTGAAGGAGGTCGAGAATAATGCCGCCTGACGCGCCAGACTGGTTCGCCTCGGCGCAAGGCGCAGTGCGTCGCGCGGCACTGGGTCCGCGACCCGAACACAGGGGCCGTGTCGAGGAGATCGGGGACGGTGTGGCGATGATCTCGGGCTTGCGCGACGTGCGGTTGGACGAGGTTCTGCGGTTCGAGGGCGGCCAGTTCGGGTTCGCCCGGGTTCTGGACCCCGATCTGATTGGCTGCGTGTTCGTTGACGCCGCGACCAAGGTCGAGGCGGGCGATGCCGTTTTCGGCACCGGCGAAGTGGTAAGCGTGCCTGTCGGAGAGGCGCTGCTCGGGCGCATCGTCGACCCGCTCGGCCGCCCGCTGGACGGAAAGGGGGCAATTGAGGCCGAAGAGCGGTGGCCGATCGAGCGCCCGGCGCCGTCGATCATCGAACGAGATCTCGTGACCCAGCCGGTGCAAACCGGGATACTCGTGATGGACACACTGTTCGCGCTTGGCCGGGGCCAGCGCGAGTTGATCGTCGGCGACCATTCCACCGGAAAGACGACACTGGCCACCGACACGATGATCGCGCAGCGCGACAGCGACATGATCTGCGTCTATGTCGCGGTGGGGCAAAAGACATCCAGCGTACGCCGCGCCATCGACGCGCTGCAGGCGCATGGGAATTTCGCGCGCTGCATCGTGATTGTCGCGGGCTCCGCCTCGGCGCCGGGGCTGCAATGGATAGCACCCTATGCGGGCGTCACGATGGCGGAATATTTCCGCGAAAAGGGCGGTCACGCCCTCGTTGTGATCGACGATCTGTCCAAACACGCCGCCACCCACCGAGAGATTGCCCTTCTGACCCGGCAATCTCCGGGGCGCGAGGCCTATCCGGGGGATGTTTTCTACATCCATGCCCGCTTATTGGAACGGGCTGCTAAGCTGTCCAAGGCGCGTGGCGGGGGGTCTTTGACGGCTCTGCCGATTGCAGAAACTGATGCCGGGAACCTGTCGGCCTATATCCCGACCAACCTGATCTCGATCACCGACGGGCAGATCGTGCTGGATTCGAGCCTGTTTCATCAGGGGCAGAAACCTGCGGTGGATGTGGGGCTGAGCGTCAGCCGTGTCGGCGGCAAGACCCAGGCGCCCGTGCTGCGCAAGGCGGCCGGCACGCTGCGGCTCGACTATGCGCAGTTTCTGGAGCTCGAGGTCTTCACCCGGTTCGGAGGCATGCCCGAAGGTCGGGTCCGCGACCAACTCAAACGTGGGGAGCGGATCAGGGCGATACTGCGCCAACCGCAGAATGCACCGCTTCGCCTGGCCGATGAGGTGGCGCTCCTGCTCGCTGTGCAGTCGGGACTGCTTGACCCCCTGTCACTCGATTCTGTTGCCACCTTTCGGGACAAACTACCGGAAAATCTTGATCAGGACGCCGGCGATGCCCTGCGTGCCATTTCCGAGACCGGGGAGCTGCATGACACGGCACGGACCGCCCTGATGGCCGCGATGACCCACCTTGCGACGCAGCTTGGCGATAGAGAGCCAGCGACATGACCGAACGATTGGCCGATGTCAGCGCGCGGATCGACGGCATTCGCCAGTTGGGGGCCGTGGTAAACGCGATGAAGGGCATCGCCGCCGCGCGCGCCAGCACCGCCCGCGCCGAGATTAAAGCCGTCGACAGCTATGCCGCGACGATTGCCGCCGCCATATCAGATGCACTTGGCCCCGCGAGTCCCGTATCATCGGTCAAGACCTCCGGAGGTCAAGCCGATGGCATCACCGGTCTTTTAGTGTTCTGCGCAGAACAGGGTTTTGCCGGTGCCTTCAGCGAACGCATTCTGGACAGCATCCAAGACGACCTGTCGGCCACCAGCCTGTTTCTGATCGGCACCCGTGGTCAGTCGATCGCAGCGGCGAGTGGCCTCCATCCGGTCTGGTCCGCGCCAATGTCCTCGCACACGCCCGGCATCCCGAAACTGGCCGATCAGATTACCAAGGCGATCTACCGCGCCCTGGGCGAGGGTAGCTTCGAAAGTATGGATATGATCCATGCCGGATGGGCGTCCGGGCAACCTCAAGTCGTTCGGCAGGGTTTGCTGCCGATCAATCTGTCGGCCCTGCCGCCGCCCGGGGCGACACGTCCACTTACCCAGCTACCTACCGACGCCCTGATCAATAGTCTCAGCGGAGACTATCTCCATGCCCTGGTGTGCAAGGCGGCGCTTCATGCCTTTGCCGCAGAGAACGAGGCAAGAATGGAGGCCATGTCCGCCGCGGGCAGCCAGATCACGCGCGAGCTGGGCGAATTCGAGGCGACTCTGCGTCAGGTACGACAGGAAGCGATCACAGCCGAAATCATCGAACTGGGGACCGGCACGGCGTCCGCGCGCGACGCAAGGTGAGCGCTACGGGGCTACGCCAACCAAACATCCAGAAAGAGCATCGGTGGTGTCAGACGGATTCGAACCAGTCTCAGTTTGCCGCTGATAGCGTGAACCTATGCGGAACAAAGTTGACGCCACTCGGCGAGAGCGGCGGTGCGGTTCTGGCATGCCCCATCTGAATTGGTCCACCGTTATGTTCAGGAAACGGAGGACAGAGAATGGCAAACAAACGGCACAAGCCCGAGGAAATAGTTCAGAAGTTGAGACAGGTTGATGTACTTGTCGGCCAGGGGATGCAGCGGGCGGATGCGATCCGCGAGGTTCGCATTACCGAGCAGACCTATTACCGCTGGCGTAAGCAGTATGGTGGTATGGGAACGGACCAACTGAAGGAACTCAAACGGCTTCAGAAGGAGAATGAACGGCTGCGAAAGGCGGTGTCGGATCTGACGTTGGACAAGCTTATTTTGAAGGAAGCCGCCCGGGGAAACTTCTGAGCCCCGCCCGACGGCGCGCCTGCATTGATCTGATCCGAAGTCAGGTGAAGGTATCGGAACGCCGGGTCTGCCGGGCACTGGGGCAACACCGATCAACGCAAAGGTACTGTACCGTTGGATGTGCAACAATGGGCTGCCCGCGCCAACGCCATGGCCCGCAGCAAACCGAGTAAGTACTAAACGCCAGGGCAACCCCACCCCACTAATGGCTTCAGGTTGCATGGGAATTCTTGACGGACGGAGATGGGTAGTGCGTTTACGCGCCTTCGGCGAATGCGCGGTTTAAGCCGCGCACTCGCAAGGCCTCACCCGTGATGGTGCTCGCAGGTAACCATCGGGTTGAATGGCATCAAATCGCCAGTGGGGTTGTCGCGAAACAGCCATACGTGCTGGTCGAAATGCGGCATAAACCCATGCGCTTCGTCGCCGGGTGTGTTGGGATCGTCGCTCATGTGGTCCCATTCGCGGTTATTCAGCACCGGTGGGCCATCGTGACCGTCGGCCAACCATGCGGCCTTAAAGACCAGGTTCTCAACGCCAACCAATTCAAGCGACCCATCAGCCTGCGGCTCATAGAGCAGGATCGCTGGCGCCATGAAGTCCGTATGGGTGCTTGCCCCGTCGACTCTGTCGCCCGGAGGCGCGAGCTTTAAGAGATCAGACCGAAGGTAGTGAATGCCCATCCCGCCCCATTCCGCAGGCAAGCCTTCCGCTGCTGCATCAACGCAATGACCCGAAGGATCAGGAATGAATCCCTCGGAGAGCGCGACTTCAACGTTTTTGTATTTCTCGGTGGCTGTTCGCATCGCGTCGAGGTCGTAATCGTCGGCGACAACGGGCCCTGCAAGCGCTGATGCAACAGCCACCAAAATGGCGCCATTAACAAGTTTCACTGCATTTTCTCCCCTATTTGAAAGATCTTTCCAGGACCATTCTGATCTTCAGTTTACCATATTTCATCGAATGCGATGGGTAACATTTATGGGGTGCGGAACTGCACCGGAACGATCCGGTTTTCCGAGCTCAGTGCCCCAGGGCAACCCAGAGCACGTAGACCGCCATGAAGATCACCGCGAAGGACCCGAATGTGTAAAGTGTAGCGCGGATCTCGTGGCTTTGTTGGGTGATGTAGGCCAGCGTATGCAGCAGCCGGGCGCCGACGAAGCCGTACATCAGCACGCCCGCCAGCAGGGTCGAGGGCCCAGCGATCACGAAGAGCAGGCCCACGGCGAGGAACGCCGGGATGTTCTCCAAATCGTTGCGGTGGATGCGGCGCGACCGGTCGACGTAGTCGTTGATCTCAAGTTGCGACGGGTTCGGATTGCGGTTGATGAGTCCGGGGCGCAGGTCCTCGGCCGACGCCCACCCTGACCCGACTTTCAGCATCCGGTAGACTGTCACCCATCCCTGGCCCATCACCTTCAGTACCATCAGGGCTGCGGCGATCATGTAGATGACAAAGACGGGGTTCTGCATGTTGAGTGTGGACATCGCTGTGTCTCCTTGCCGACGGTTGTCCGTAATTCATGAAACGGTGTATTTCACGAAATTAGGAATACCGCGATAGAAGAAAGCTTGTCAAGCTTCGTGAAATATCGTGTATCATCAAATCATGGCCAGGAAGTACCAACAGACAAAACGCGCCGCAGCGCAGGAGGAGACCCGGCAGCGGATCGTCGAGGCGGCGATCAAGCTGCACCAGACGAGGGGTCCCGCCGCCACCTCGATGCGCGACGTGGCGCAGGAGGCGGGCGTCGGCACGGTCACTGTCTACCGCCACTTCGCCGATGACATGGAACTCCTCGGCGCCTGCAGCGGCACCTACTTCGAACGCCATCCCCTTCCCGATCTTGAGGAATGGGCGACAGTGGAAGGCAGCGAAGAACGCTTCCGCCACGGGCTTGCCGCGGCATACGCCTTCCACCGCGAGACTGAGCCGATGATCTCCTCGGTGATCGACGACCTGCGCGACAGTCCGATCATGGCGCCTTATGACGCCTACTGGCAGGCCGCGGGGGAAATCCTTCTCGCCGCCTTCCCCGAGCCGGAGCGGCAGGACCCGTTTCTGAAGGCCACGATCGCCCTAGCGCTGAACTTCGAGACCTGGCGCCTGCTGGCATTACACCAAGCGCTGTCGGACAAGCAGGTCATCAATCTCATGACGCGGCTTCTGCGCAACTGCGGGTGACACCCCACAATCTGTCATGGGCTAAGGTAGCCCGCAATCTCCGTGCCGATCCCCGACGCGCCGCCGGTGACAAATACCGTTTGACCGGCAAGGCTTGGATAGTTTGCGAATTTAGCAGGCATGTGACGTCGTCCCGATGTATATGGTTTAACAGCTATGGCGCGTCTGAGCCTTCTGTCGGTATCGACAGGCTTGGTGCCGGGTCAACACCTAAGGGAGATGAGAATGAAAGAAACGATTGGTTTTATCGGCCTGGGCTATATGGGGCACGGGATGGCCAAGAACATCCTAGCCAAAGGTTATGGTCTGACAGTGCTCGGGCATCGAAACCGCGGACCAGTCGAAGATCTGGTGTCGCGCGGGGCAAGCGAGGCCGTAACCGAAAAAGAGCTTGCCGAGGCGTCCGACATTGTCTTTTTGTGCCTTCCCGGTTCACCTCAGGTGGAGGCGGTTGTCGATAAGCTGACCGCCGGGCTGTCGACTGGCGCGATCATCGTGGATTGCTCTACCTCCGATCCGGTATCGACGGCACAAATCTCTCAATCCTTGCTGGATCGCGGCATATATCTTGTGGACGCACCCTTGGGCGGCACGCCCGTTCAGGCCGAGGAAGGCACATTGTCCGCCATGGTCGGAGCAGAGGATACTGCCTATGAACGGGTGAAGCCGGTGATTGAGACCTGGGCAAGTTCGGCTGTGCATATCGGCAAACCGGGTGATGGGCATCGTATGAAACTGCTGAACAACTTCCTGTCACTCGGGTACGCCGCACTTTATTCCGAGGCACTGGCACTTGGGCGTAAGGTCGGAATTTCGGTGGAAACTTTCGACAGTGTGATCCGCGGCAGTCGCATGGATTGCGGTTTCTACCAAACCTTCATGGGGTATGCGCTGGAGGGCAATCGCGAAGCCCACAAGTTCACCCTGACCAACGCCCTGAAAGACCTGACTTATCTGGAGAGCATGGCAGATGCGGCGGGGATCGCAAATCCGACCGGCAATGCGGCAAAAAACAGTTTCGCCATGGCACTTGCCGCCGGCGGGGACGGCCCCGAGGATTATGTCCCGCATCTCGCCGATTTTGTCGCCCGGCGAAACGGTAATTGATGCAGGCCCTATTTCTCTGATCGCTTTAATCTTTTGAGATCGGCTAAGCTCTCTACTTCCCGCAGTTGCACCGTTAAAGATTCGACGCTGCTGCAGGCGGCAGCTTCGTCCATGCAGCGGCCTCACCAAAGGAGCCACCCAAACCCGCATTTGCAAATGCCAGAATGATTACCGGATTGCAGAAAGCTCGACCGTCCAACTTTTCCCGATTAGTAAAGCGTCGACCCGGCAAGCCGCACCGATCACATCTGAGCATAGGTCTGCCACGGTGCGAATGGCTTTGTCACGTTAACTCAGTTGAACCAACATAGCGGACGCTACCCCAGATCAAGCAGCCACAATTTCGAACCATTCAGCGAATGACCTGGCGCGAGTTTGATGGAGAGCTTGGCGAGAAATCAGATGACGTTGCACATTGAAATGGTTGTAGATGGCATCGTGGACGGACAGAAAACGTTGCATCGATCCGGGCGACTTGAACCGGCCCATACGGCGTTCTCGTCGGCGCGTCGGTTGATGTGAAACCTCTGCCCGATTGTTCAATCGACCACCCGTGACATGAAGGTGTTCCAGGCCAAGCTCTCGAAGCGCTGCGGAATATGACCCCAGCTTGTCGGTGACAATCTCATCCGGAATGTAACCCTGCTTTTTCAGGAGTTTCCGCATAAGTTTAAGGGCTGCACGTTTGTTTCGGCGAGATTGGGCCAGGACTTCAAGAACCTCGCCCTCATCGTCAACCGCTCGCCACAGATATGTCCGCTTGCCACCAATTCGGACAAAAACCTCATCAAGATGCCAGGTTCCCGAAGGTTGAACTCTGCGGGTTCTGACGTTGGCGGCGATTGCCGGACCGAACTTCAAGATCCAGCGGCGGATCGTTTCATAGCTGACATCGATCCCGCGTTCGGACAGCATTTCCTCGACGTCGCGAAAGCTCAGCGGAAAGCGAAAGTAGAGCCAGACGGCTCGTTGGATTATCGATGGCGGAAATCGGTAGCGTGCGTAGGAAATCTTTCTCATTCAACAACAAATACCGGCCGTCAGGCCGATCGTCGAATTAATGTGACAATGCCCATCCACATTATGCTGGAGGTTGGAACTGCCGTCGAAGCTGAGGAAGCGTCAAAAGCAGCCGAAAAACAGGAAATGATCGAAACGTTGGAAAGGCTGGGCGTTAAAGTCCCAAAAGATAGTAAGTAAGGCGGTGCGCGCCAGTATTGA
Organism: Ruegeria sp. YKSD179; assembly: GCF_059612885.1. NCBI lineage: Bacteria > Pseudomonadati > Pseudomonadota > Alphaproteobacteria > Rhodobacterales > Roseobacteraceae > Ruegeria > Ruegeria sp. YKSD179. Next base: position 98,425 of record NZ_JBXWRL010000013.1, read on the forward strand.
CTGGACTTCCCGCCTGACACGAGCGTCACTGTTCCCAAGCCCGGTCGGACCCCGGGCGCATCTCGGTACCAGGGTCGGCATCCCGCCGACCCTAAAACCCGAGGAACAAAAATGTCCAAACCCAAATCGACACCCGAGCGTGAGACCAAAACCGCGATCCTGCGCAAGCTGCTGAGCCGCAAGGCCGGCGCGGATCTCGCTGCCTTGCAATCCGCCACAGGCTGGCAGCCGCATTCGGTCCGAGCGGCTCTGAGCGGGCTCAGGAAGGCCGGGTATAGTATTGATCGCGCTAATCCCGCCAAACTAGCCAACGGGCCAATCTACCGCATCACCGGCACCCCGGAGGGCGCCCGGTGAGCCTCTCCGTGGCTGTGATCGAAACCATGGACCGGGCGGCACTGATCGCCGCCTGGAACGCGGTCTTCGGCACGCCCGTTCCAAAACGCCTGAGCAGCCCATTTCTGCGCCGGTATCTGGCCTTCGAAATACAGGCAAAAGAATGCGGCGGATTGCCCAAGGGGTTTGTCAGCAAACTACAAAAGGCGGCAAGTATAGACCAAGGAACGAGCAACCCTGCCCTGAAGCCCGGCGGCCGCCTGATCCGGGAATGGAATGGCGTGACCCATGTGGTCGATGTCGTCGAGGGCGGGTTCCTCTGGAATGGTCAGCAACATACGTCGCTTTCGCCAATCGCCCGCGCCATTACCGGGGCCCGGTGGTCTGGACCGCGGTTCTTTGGGATAAAACGGTCGGCCTGACAATGAACAAATCCCGGATCCGCTGCGCCATTTACACCCGCAAATCCTCTGACGAGGGTCTCGACCAGGACTTCAACTCGCTCGACGCCCAGCACGAGGCATGTGCCGCCTATATCGCCAGCCAACGGCACGAGGGCTGGGTCGCGGGAAAAAAGCGATACGATGATGGTGGCATCTCCGGTGGCACACTCGACCGGCCCGCTCTGCAACGCCTCCTTACGGACATTGACGCAGGTCTCGTCCAGATGGTGGTGGTCTACAAGATCGACCGTCTGACCAGATCCCTTGCCGACTTTGCCAAGATGGTCGAGCGCTTCGATGCCGCCGGCTGTTCCTTCGTCTCGGTCACCCAGGCCTTCAACACCGCGTCGTCCATGGGGCGGCTGACGCTCAACGTACTTTTGTCCTTTGCCCAATTCGAGCGGGAAGTCACAGCCGAACGGATCCGGGACAAGATTGCAGCCTCAAAAAAGAAGGGCCTCTGGATGGGCGGGGTATCACCGCTCGGATACGATCCGCATCCTGATCCCAAAACCCGAAGCCTTGTTGTCAATGCAAATGAGGCAGAAACCGTTCGAGCGATCTTCGCGCTCTACGATGACATCGGCTGCCTGAACCCCGTCATGCGCCGTGCCAATGAGATGGGCCTGCGCTCCAAGCTGCACCACTTCAGGTCCGGGCGGGTTCAGGGCGGCAATGCGTTCTCCCGTGGCCAGATTTATACACTGCTGCGCAACCCGATCTATCTCGGCAAGATCCGCCATAAGACCCGGGTTTGGGACGGGCAGCATGAGCCCATCATAGACAAGTTGATCTGGGAACGGGTCCAGTCAAAGCTACAGGCTGCCAGTGCACGACCAAGGGGCCGGAAGGCAGCATCCCCGCAGTTTGGTGCAACGCCCGTCGCACCGCTCACCGGAAAACTGCGCGACGAGACCGGAGATCGGCTGACCCCGACACACACCCGGCGTCATGGACGGCAGATCCGCTACTACGTCTCGAACCGGTTGATCTCGGGCGGGACGGATCCGCGTGGATGGCGATTGCCCGCGCCCGCGCTGGAGCTAGAGGTTGCGAATGCCATCACGCGGCACATCGAGAAGCATGCCCGCGACCATCAGATCTGCGCAGAACCAGATCTGAGGCGCAACGATGATATCCAATTAACAGCGCGACGCCTTGTCCGTCGGCTGTCACTAGGCGCGCCGGATCTTCTGAGGAAAATCCTGGATGAAGGGCAAATTAAGAAGCGGAGCATTGCCTTGAAGCTGAAAGCGGATGCTCTGGCCGAGTCTTTGGAAATGCAGAGCGACGAGATCGACCGCTCGGTGCTGACGATCGAAGCTCCCTTCGAACTGCGCCGGCGCGGTGTCGAAGGAAAGATTGTCATCGGCGACCGTAAGCCCCAACCAGATCGTACGCTGCTTCGCGCTCTTTGCCTTGCGCATATCTGGGTCGCTGAGTTGAGAGGCGGCAGGCCCCTCAGTGAGATCGCCGCTGCGACAGGGCATGCAGAATCCTACATTCGCACCCGATCACAGCTGGCGTTCTTGTCGCCCGCGATCCAAAGCGCGATCCTTGATGGGCGTCAGCCGACGCACCTCACCCTCGAACGGATCATCCGAAAACCAATGCCGCTCGGCTGGGACGCCCAGGCCATGTTTTACAGCCTCGAGGCCGGTTAACGGCATCCCTGATCTGAGCACAGCGTTCCCTGTTCCTACGAAAAAGTTCCCTGATAATCGCGAAAATGTTCCCTGTTATTTTGCGTAGGGAATTCTTGCGCAACGCACTGATTACACAAGTGAAATTAGTGCGAAAAATCGCCCAAAAGGCCGAAATTTGAAGAATTACCCTGTTAATTCCCTGTTAGCAGGGAAATTTGGCGCAAACCGAAGCGCGTGATGGTGCCTCCGGAGACAGTACGCAGAAGTCGCGCTAGCTCAGGAGATCACGCTCGTCTCTGTGGCAGATGGCGTAGCCCAAGCGCCCGGAAAAACGGCAGAAAACAGGAAAAGAAGGACTGTGCTGACAGAGATTGGGGTGGGTGGCGGTGCTGTCAGACGGATTCGAACCAGTCTCAATTTGCCGCCAAGGGCTTGAACTTATCCGGAACAAAGTTGCCGCCACTCGATGAGAGCGGCGCTTCGGTTCAGCTTGAAGTTTTGTCGTGAGTAGAGGTGGCGTTCCTGATTGAAATGGTTGTGCACTGAGAGATGAACGGAGGCGAATTTCTGCAAACTTCGCATGCGCCGAAAGCGAAGCATCGCTCGCTCTCTTCGTCGGAACGGCAGGTGAGAATTTTCCGCTCGGTTGTTCACCCAGCGTCCCGTTTCCTGCCTTCGCGCGTTGCCAATATCTTTCAAAGCGGCGCCATAAGAGCGAAGTTTGTCCGTCACGATCACTTCCGGCCGGCCATACCTCTTCATTGATTTTCTAAGGAATTTCAACGCAGCTTTGCGGTCCCGGCGCTTAGTAACATAGCTTTCCAGCACTTCGCCTTCGTGGTCCACAGCACGCCACAGGTAATGCGTCTCGCCGTTGATCTTCACAAAAACCTCGTCGAGGTGCCACCGCCAGTTCGAATAGGATTGCATCCGACTGATCCTGTTTCTGCGGATCTCAGCCGCGAACATCGGGCCAAATCTATTCCACCAGAACCGAACCGTCTCATGGCTGACTTCGATGCCGCGCTCATGCAGAAGATCTTCCACGTTCCGCAACGATAGCGGGAACCGGACATACAGCATCACCGCCAGGCGGATGATCTCAGGGCTGGTTTTGAAGTAGCGAAATGGGTTGGTTTTGTCATCCGACAAGGCTACAAACCCGCCCTGCCCGCCTCAACCGAAATCTTTCTGACAAAACCTCTCGGTTTGATTTCGCCTTGTTGGGACTTAGTCTTTCAACTTAATATATGTGTTCGCTCAGGTCAGACGAAAGAATCGAATGGATACTGTCGCACCAAAACATGAGCATTTTAGTCGCGCTCAAGATTCAGAGCCGGGGTCGCGCGTTCTTGTGGGTTTTCTCTCCGTGGGAATCAACGCGCTGACGTTGGCGCTTCCTCTGGCTCTCCTTCAAGTCTACGACCGGATTTTGCCGAACCAGTCGACCGGGTCGGCCATCGTCATATTCTCGGCGGTTGTCGTCGCGTTGGTGTTTTCAGGATTGCTCCGATACGTCAGGTCCGGCATCTTTGCGCGGTGGTCGGCACTGGAAGAGTATAGGCTTTGGTCTCGAACCGCCCGACAACTGCTTAAAGGTTATCACAGCCGCGAGGACGCACTTCTCCTCGCCGCCGCGCCCGCAAAGGCGCGGGATGTGAATGTCGGTCAAACGATGCTGGCCCGGTTCGATGCGCCTTTCTCAATCATCTTCCTTGCACTCATTGCGTATCTCGGCGGAATCGTTGTCGCCGCGCCCTTACTGGTCGCTGCCGTCTCAGTGATCGCATTCCTCGTGGTCGCGTCGCGGAATCGATCCGCCCTAGAGCAGGAACTGCTAGCGGGCGCGCGGTACGAGGCGGGTGTCACCGCGCTAGCGAACACATCCTCGAACACTACGACCCTGGCCAGTCTCGGCTCTGCATTTGCCCGTTTGACCCACACTCGCAGCGCTCAGTCAAAGGCAAACAGAACGACGCAGAACATCAGCAGCTTCCAGTTGGACCTTTTGCAGAGTGGCGCGCTGATCTCGACCGTCGGTGTTGTCTGGTTGGGCGCCGGAGAGGTGCTCGCAGGACAGATGACGACTGGCGGCCTTGCAGCCTGCACGTTGCTGGGCTCCCGGGCGGCATCCCAGCTTGTCGGCGTTGCGGCG